>NZ_LZGR01000071.1:0-129377 GCF_001690255.1 Gilliamella sp. App2-1 | reverse complement strand
CCCCGCTAACGAAGTGATTGTATGAACTTCATCAACTTGCTCTATACAATCAATAATATTATTAAGTCCAATAATATCATCAACATACTTTTTTATTTCTAAATTATTTACATGCCCCTTTCGGTTACCACTCAAAACATCTGGATGCGGTTTATAAATAATATAATCATTGGGATTATTTTGTCTAACTGCTTTTATCAGGTCTAGATTTGATTTTATAACAGGCGAACCATATATAATAGATGCATCATCTTCAACCTGACCAGGTATTAAAATGACCTTTGCTTTGCTATTACTCGGCCTAATGTCAATTTTTTCACCAACATTATATTTACCTAATTTTGTTAAAATTAGTAAATTTTGTAACGAATTAGCTTTTTCTTTTTCCCATCTATTTACTTTTTTATTTGCTAATAAAAACTCTAATTCACTGATATTTTGAGAGTTAAAATAAATACCTATTTTATCAATAACTAGTGAATATGGCATAACTAAATTAGAGCCTAAACCAATTGAGCGGATAAAACCATCTTCAACACGAAATGGACTCAAACTATTAATAATTGGGAGTAATGCCTTTTTTCCTTGTCCCCATATTAATATGTTTTCAGCTCTTATTTTTTTTCCTTGTGCTTCGTTATTAATAATCTTAATAAAACCACTTGTCGAATAAAAACGATATTTTACAGAGGGTAACCTTAAATAAGGTAATAACACTTGTTTCTTCCACAACGAAAATCCAACTAAGTTAATCATACCTCTAAGTTTATTGTTGAGTGCTTTGATTTTTATTAAATAGTTAATAACATCAAAAATTGTTCCGTTTTTGCCTGTATAAGGATTTATGTACTTGCAATATAATATATAACTTGCAGTAAATAACTCTAAGACTGTAGCTTGAGTTCTTCTATTATTTGTTCGTAAATGATTTATATTTTTATGTCGATCGTCTGTAACACCCCAACCTGCATACCAAGGTAAACCAAAGGTAATAACTTGTTTACCCAATAAAAGAGCTTCAAATCCCATATGTGATGTAACAACATAAATTTTATCAAAGTGTTTAAGTAAAGAAAAAGAGTTGACATCTTCACTAAATAACATTACAGAATTATGATTAACTATTTGAGTTAAATAACCTTTCTTATGCCCATTAATTACATCTGTATGAGTTTTCACATAAATAGTTGAAGACGGATTTTCTCTAACTGCACAGTTCAACATTGATATGAACGTTTGCTGATTTGCACCACCCAATTCAACAGCCATATCCCCAAAAGTTTGATCGATGACTAATATTTTTTTATTTTGATTGTTGGTTTTATCATTGAACCCCAAAAAATCAGGGGCATGATTATATTTTGATAATTCTGCATCAATAATTAATTTTTTTGCAGATACAGCTTTATTAAAATGATGATTTAAAAGTTTTTTATTTTTTATTAATATTTCTAAATCTGAAGGAGCTCTAGAATCATAGTAGATTCCAATACTATCAGCGATAAGTGATAATGGTGGAAATCCTTCTAATCCTAAACCAATTGAGCGCAAAAAACCATCTTCAAGAGCAATAAAAGGTAGTGAATTTTTAGTTGCATATGCCCTAGCTTTAGCTGTTGTTGAACGATAACCCCACCCAGCAATTGCATCAATTTTTTTTATTTTTTTATAACTAAATGATAGATCAGAAAAAAAATGATTAATATTTTTTATAGCTAGGATTTTTTTTGAGAAAACTGAGACTCTTTTCATTTAGCGTTCTATTAATTTAAAAATATTTACTATAAATATTAAATATTTTTCTGTTGATTATTGTAGTAAGTATATGCTTGTGCAATCGTGTCAAATTGATATAGACAACCAGCATCTAATACCATGGCTTTATCACAATAGTTTTTTATAGCATTCATGTTATGTGAAACTAAAATAAGAGCACGATCTTTTTTATTTTCGAATAATTCTTTTTTACATTTTTGTGTAAATCTAGAATCGCCAACAGCAATTACCTCATCAATCAGATAGCAATCAAATTCAATTGATAATGATAAAGCAAAAGCTAGGCGAGCCTTCATTCCAGAGGAATATTTTTTTATTGGTTCAAATAAATAATCACCTAATTCGGCAAAATCCTCAACATATTTTTTTGTTTTTTCTATACAACTACCATAAATTCGACAAATAAATTTTAAATTATCCATTCCAGACAAACTACCCTGAAATCCCCCAGAAAAAGCAAGTGGCCATGAAATTGACATATTTCTTACTATTGAGCCAGATGTTGGTTTTTCAATTTCACTAATAAGCCTAATAAGAGTTGACTTCCCTGCCCCATTTCTCCCTAAAATGCCTATTTTTTCTCCTTTTTGTAAAGAAAAATTAATATTATTTAAAACAGTCTTATATCCTTTCCTTGTTGGATACTGTTTACTTACATTATTAACAATAATCATTAGTTACCCTCAAGGATATTATTTTCATTAATCTTAACCATAGTTAATCCCGCAAATAATAAAACGATATTGCATGAAACTAAGTAACTTATATTTTGATGTGTTATAACTGATGGACCAAAATATCCAGAGCGAAACATTTCTGTACCATTAACTGGTGGAATATAAAGTAATAATTCTTGAATTTCATGGGGAAATGTATCAACCCAAAAAAACGTTCCAGACAGAGGCATGAGTATAAAACTTAAGGTACTCCATATTTTATTAAAAACTTCATATTTAGTAGATAAAACAAAGATGATTAAACCTAAACCTAGAGAAAACCAACACATTAACCCCCAAGCACATAGCATATAAAAAGGATCATAAGGTATAGCTATCACCCCTACAAAAGTAAAAAGCAATATAACAAATACTTGAGCAGCACTTGCACCAATCATTTCAAGGAAAACACGTGCATAAACTAAATCTAAAATTTTAATATTACGATGATATAGTAATGCTTGATTGGCCGTAACTGCACCTTTTGCTCTAGATGATGCATTGCGCCACATCATTGCCATTGGATAGCCAGTTAATACAAATGCAACAATATTAAGGTTAGAAACAGAATTGATTTTAAAAAAAAACCACATTAGACTTATTAGCAAAGTTAATGACATAGGTTCAACAAATAACCAAAGAAAACCAATATTATTACGTCCGTAACGAGTAATAATTTCTCGCAGAATTAAAGCATTCAATACATTAATTTGTATTTTTAATGAACGCATAAATGATGTTTTCGCAACTACTTCTGTCATTAATCTTTATGCTCTCTTACACCAGCAATAAGCAAATTAATAATACCATATATTAGAAAGCTAATTATAAAAGTTGCAATGATGTTATAAATACGTGCAGGTTTAAATGATACATCTGATAAACTAGGTTGTTCAATTCTTTCAAGGTAAAGTTGTTTTTTTGTTATTTCAACTTGAGCGTTACGTAGCGATAAAGTTGCAGCTTCAAATTGTTGTTTAGCTACCGTGTTATTAATTAGTATTTGTTGATATTCTGCTAAATTAGCATCTTCATTTTTATTTTTTTGAAATTCAGCTAGTGCTTGAGCCTCTTTCTTCATCTGTGATTCAGCATTTTTTAGTTCTGCTAATGATGCAGTTATGAGATCTTGTTTCGCTCGTAAATTTATTTGATTCACAAAGCCTTCAGCCTGCTTTAATAGTTGTTCATTTATTTTGAACGCATCTTGCATATCAAAAGCATTCACATTGATTGTAGCAATACCTGTTGAACTATCGAAATTAACATTTATCATATTGCCCATATAACGATAAAAATATTCTTTTTTATTATAAAAATCAAGATGAAAACCATTAAATCGGGATATTATATCTCCTTTTTTCGTATACCATTCTTGTATTGGTAAAACTTTTTCGACAGAAGATAATGCATCTCTAGATTTGATATATGACAGAACTACATATGAATCATCATTGGAACGTGAAATTCCAACCTTTGAAAAAAAACTACCCAAACTACCCAATGACGATTGAGTATCCGAAGAACGTATAATGTACGTTGCTTCTGAGGTATAAATATTTTCAGCTATTAATCCAAAATAAATTATTGATAATAAAGTTGGTAATGTAACAAATAGGTGTAACAACCAACTTTTTTTTCTTTTAAAATTTAAATACATAATATCTCACAAGTGCGCTAGTAAAATTACTCACTAATCTGACTAACTTGATTAACAACTCCAATACCTGGTGAGAAAATTGCATATAAGAATTTTTGTAGTTCTATGATTGGTGCAGAAGCAACATAAACAATATCATTATTCTCAACTTGAAAATTCTTCATTATGAATAGAGAGTTAGGATTATTCAAATCTATTTGATAAATTGTTGGGATTAGCTCTTTTTTGTTATCAGCTGACAATGTATCTTGGTATCTAAATACAAATACACCTCTAGCATCGGATAGATTATCTCGTAAACCACCAATACGTGCTAATGCTTGAGACAAATTAATTCCAACAGCTTCAAATCGAACTTCTTTTGTTGCACCAATTGCGCCCATAGAAATGAAAGAATTAGGTTTATTAATCAACGTAATCACATCATTTTTTTGGAGTTGTATATTAAATTTAGGATTAGATAATACCAAGCTTAGTGGTATTTCATTAACTTTATTATTTCTAGTAATCTGTATTAGCGTATCTTTAATATCATACATATTACTACCTAACATGGTAACTGCATCTAGTAGTTGCTCACCTTTAGCTGTTATTATCATTTTACCACTAAATTTATCACCAATAACTATGACGTCTGCTGACCGTTTTTCTAAAACAGAGACAATTACTTGTGGTCTATTTGCAATACCAGATAACTTTTCAATTATTTCTTTTTGTACCTGTATTGGGGTTTTATTAATTACTTCTAATTCTCCAACAAATGGCAAAGAAATAAAGCCTAAAGAATCAACAACAACGATAGGTAATTCAGTTAGCCCCGTTTTTGGCGCTCCGGTATCACTTGAGCCAGTGAATAGTATTGCAGGGGGTGTTTCAATTATAGAGATTTTTAGACTATCACCTTTACCAATATAATCTGCTATTCTAGCTTGGTTATTTGTTTTGTTTATAAAACTTGTGAAGTTCTGTAAATTTTTTGTGCTTTCTTTTATAGAATCGGGTGAGGCATTTAAATTGACAATTTTGACTTTATTATAAATTTCATCTAATTCAGTATGTTGTTCATTTATATTTTTTATAGAGGAAAAGTTTGGTCCTGAATGCGGTAAAATCGTGCATCCACTTAAAATCATTGCTAATGCTATTGGAAGGAGGGATGGTGACTTCAAAATAAATTTCCTTTTTCATCAATAAGTTACCTATTTCCAGATATTACAAATTATAAACTAACTCTGCTTTTTTACACACCTAATTCTATTCATAATTCCCAAAAAATAGATAAATTTATTATAAAATTTGCCTTGGAGGAGACCCTATCAGCCTCATCCTGCACACATGTTTTTCACTTTGGCTGCTTCCTTCCGAATCTGACCAGATGAGCAAAAAAATGTTGCAAGAGGACCCACAGAGCCTCCATAGAAGTGGTAGTATTATGCTTTATTTCAGGAATTAATACAACTATTTTTATAAAAATAAACTAGCCTTTCTAACGTTTTTATCGAAAAAAAGGCTATTATAAAACAAAAGCAGTATATAAACTTAGAGTTTAGATAACTAAATTTTTTTCTACACGTTCTCTGAATTTAATACCTGGTCTAAATGTAACAACTCGGCGAGCTGAGATATCAACGCTTTCACCTGTTTTTGGATTTCGACCTGGGCGTGAGTTTTTATCACGTACAGTGAAATTACCAAAACCAGATAATTTAACTGGTTCTCCTTTTTCCAAAGCCACTCGAATCTCTTCAAAAAAAAGTTCTACAAGGACTTTAGATTCTTGTCGATCAATGTTAAATTTTTCGGCAAGACGATCTGCAATATCAGCTTTAGTTAATGTCATATTATTATTCTCTTAATAGGGCTTTAAAACGATTTTGTAAAGCAGTGACACACTTGCTTACAATGTTAGTTATGTCTTCTTCTTCAAGTGTACGTGATTTATCTTGCAAAATCAAACTGATAGCAAGGCTTTTTTGATTTTCTTCGATATTTTCACCTTGATACACATCAAAAAGATTAACTTTAATAAGTTGCTCGCCGCCTGCTTTTTTACACTCTGAAATAATATCCGCTGCTGGTATTGTGTTTGACACAATAATAGCAATATCTCGTTTATTTGATGGATATTTGGATAATTCTTGAGCAACAGGTGCCTTTTTTTCACTAATTTTAGCTAAATTTATTTCAAAAACAAGCGTTTTACTATTTAAAGATAATTTTTTTTCAATTTCTGGATGTAAGACGCCCAAATAGCCTATTAACTCATCGTTTAAATAAATCGCTGCACTTTGTCCTGGATGTAAAGCTGAAAGCTGAGACTTTTCAAACTGCACTTTACCAGAACAACCTAACAGAGAAAAAATTGACTCAAGATCACCTTTAATATCATAAAAATCCACATTTTTTTTAGGAAGCAGCCAGTGCTCTTCATACAAATTACCAGTAACAATACCAGATAACATTAGTTCTTGACGTACACCAAATTCACATTTTTCATCAGGGATAAAACGCAAACCTGTTTCAAATAATCGAATACGTGCTTGCTGACGATTTTGGTTATATCGTACTGCATCCAATAACCCAGACCAAAGTGATAAACGCATAACTGACATTTCACTTGAAATAGGGTTAGGTAGCTTGATTGCCGGCTGCGCAGGATGAAGAATTTGCTGAACTTTTGGATCAACAAAGCTATATGTAACTGCTTCTTGATACCCTTTATCAACCAATAAGTCTTTTACTCTTCGTAATGATATTTGACCTTCTGGTTTTGGTTTCATTATTGATTCAATCTTCAGATTAGCATTTGGGATATTGTTATATCCATAAATGCGAGCCACTTCTTCAACTAAATCTTCTTCAATTTGTAAATCAAAACGCCAACTTGGCGATTTTACAATCCAAACATTGTCTTTGTATTCAACTTCACAACCGAGTTTAACTAAAATATCAGTGATCTTTTGTGTTTCGATTACATTACCAATAATACGATCAATTTTATTGCGACGTAACTGGATAGTTGCTTGTACTGGAAGTTCATCTTTGTGCGTTACATCAATAATTGGACCAGCTTCGCCACCACAGATATCAATTAATAATTTGCTAGCTCGTTCCATTGCTACAAATTGTAGAGATGGGTCGACTCCACGCTCATAACGGTGTGACGCTTCTGTATGTAAACCATATTCACGAGCTTTACCTGTTATTGCTAATGGATTAAAAAACGCAGATTCAAGAAACACATCTTTAGTCGATTGCGTTACGCCTGATTTCTCCCCCCCCATAATTCCTGCTAATGCTAAGATTTTTTGGTGATCGGCAATAACTAAGGTTTTATCATTAAGTTTAACTTCATTACCATTAAGTAAAACAAGTTTCTCCTCTTTTTGGGCATAACGAACAACAATACCCTTCTTTATTTCAGCCAAATCGAACGCATGCATTGGATGACCAAGTTCTAATAATACATAGTTGGTAATATCAACGATTGCATCAATAGAGCGGATTCCACCACGGCGTAGTTTTTCTTTCATCCATAATGGCGTTGTGGCATTAACGTTGATGCCTTTAATTACACGACCTAAATAACGTGGTGCTGCTTTCGGTTCATCTATCTGGATTGGTAATGTATCATTAATTGTTGCAGATACACTGTCAACTTTTAGTTCTTTCATAGCAATATTGTTAACGGCAGAAATATCTCTGGCAATGCCAACAATTCCAAAACAATCCGCTCGATTTGGTGTAACACTAATATCTATTATAACGTCATTAAGATTTAAATATTCACGAAGATCCATGCCTAAAGGTGCATCATCTGGCAACTCAATGATTCCATTATGATCATCTGAAATTCCCAATTCAGAATAAGAACAAAGCATTCCTTCCGAAGGTTCGCCTCGTAATTTAGCCGCTTTAATTTTAAAATCGTCAGGTAATACTGCTCCCACTGTTGCACAAGCAACAGTTAAACCTTGACGGCAATTTGGCGCACCACAAACAATATCAAGTAATTCGGCTTTACCTATATCAACTTTTGTTACGCGAAGTTTATCTGCATTCGGATGTTGCATACATTCAACAACTTTACCGACAACTACTCCAGTAAAATCGCCCGCTACTTTTTCAACATCCTCGACTTCTAAACCAGCCATTGTCAATTGATTGGCAAGCATTTCGCTACTAATTTCTGGATTGATCCATTCACGTAGCCAATTTTCACTAAATTTCATGTTTTGATCTCCAGAATTAATTAAATTGCTTTAAAAAACGTAAGTCATTTTCAAAAAAAGAACGCAAATCTGTGACACCGTAACGTAGCATGGTTAATCGCTCTATACCCATACCAAAAGCAAAACCACTATAGATTTCAGGATCAATGCCCACATTACGTAATACATTAGGATGTACCATTCCACAACCTAACACTTCTAACCATTTACCGTTTTTAGCTTTAATATCAACTTCAGCTGAAGGTTCTGTAAATGGAAAATAGGCTGGTCTAAAACGAATTTCCATATTATCTTCAAAAAAGCAATGAAGAAAATCGTGTAATAACCCTTTTAAATGTGTAAAGCTGATATCCTTATCAACCAGTAAACCTTCCATTTGGTGGAACATAGGCGTATGAGTCTGATCATAATCATTGCGATAAGTTCTACCTGGTGCAATGATTCGGATTGGGGGTTTTTGGTTTTCCATAGTGCGAATTTGCACAGTTGACGTCTGTGTTCTTAATAATCGTTTTGCATCAAACCAAAATGTATCGTGATCAGCACGCGCAGGATGATGAGCCGGAATATTCAGTGCATCAAAATTATGGTAGTCATCTTCAATTTCAGGACCAGTTTCAACAACAAAACCCAGCTCACCAAAAAAATCAACTAATCGATTAATTGTTTTTGTGACTGGATGTAATCCACCTAATTCAAGTGATTTACCTGGCAACGTAATATCAATTGTTTCATTGGCTAGTTTTGCATCAAGCGCCTGTCGTTCTAAAAAATTACGCTTTTGATTTAATATTTCAACTACTTCTTGCTTTGCCTCATTGATTTTTTGACCGACAGCTGGACGCTCATCGGCAGGAACATCACGTAAAGAAGCCATCTGCATGGTAAAATAGCCTTTTTTTCCAAAATACTCCACTCGAATTTGTTCGATCGAATTAATATCATTAGCACTTTCAATAGCGGATTTGGCATTATTCACCAGTTCAACTAATTGAGACATACAGTTCTCCTGCTTGTTGTTCATTGCATAAAAAAAGCCTCTTTTGAGGCTTTTATAATCATTTTTCGTTTTTTCTTTGCCTCATGAATTTATATTGCAACAGAAACCAAAAAAGAAACGAAAAATAACTATGTTCATAATTAATTTACTCTTCAAAAATATCAAAATTAGAATGATAAAAGCCGAGATGACTCGGCTTTTATCAAGTTATTATAGTGCTGCTTTTGCTTTTTCAACTAATGCAGCAAATGCATTTTTGTCAAATACAGCAATGTCAGCAAGGATCTTACGATCGATTTCAATTGATGCTTTCTTTAACCCATTGATAAAACGGCTATAAGAAAGACCACATTGACGAGCTGCAGCATTAATACGAACAATCCATAATTGACGGAATTGGCGTTTACGTTGACGACGGTCACGGTAAGCATATTGTCCAGCTTTAATTACAGCTTGGAAAGCAACACGATATACACGTGAACGAGCTCCATAATAACCTTTTGCTTGTTTTAAAATTTTCTTGTGACGTGCACGAGCAATAACACCACGTTTAACACGAGCCATAAACTATATCCTCTAAATAATTAACCAAAATTAAGCGTATGGAACACACGCAGTAACTAAACCTAAATCGCCTTTTGACACAGTCGTCAAACCACGTAAATGACGTTTACGTTTAGTTGATTTTTTAGTTAGGATATGACTTTTGTTAGCTTGCTTATGCTTAAAGCCACCAGAAGCTGTTTTTTTAAAGCGCTTTGCTGCGCCTTTTACAGTTTTAATTTTAGGCATTTTATTAATTTCCACTTCGCATTGTTAATAAAAATAAAATAATGGTGTAATTTTCAATAAATCAAAAATTAGCTTGTAAAACCACTATTTCTTCTTCGGCGCAAGCACCATAATCATTTGTCGACCTTCAATCTTAGTTGGATAAGACTCAATGATCGCCAAATCAGCTAAGTCTTCTTTAATGCGATCAAGCATCTCAGAACCTAACTGTTGGTGAGCCATCTCACGACCACGAAAACGTAATGTGACTTTAGCTTTATCGCCATCTTCAAGAAAGCGAATCAGGCTGCGGAGTTTTACCTGATAGTCGCCTTCGTCTGTACCAGGTCGGAACTTAATTTCCTTAACCTGAACAACCTTTTGCTTTTTTTTCTGCTCTTTTGTTGCTTTACTCTTTTCATAGAGGAACTTGCCATAATCCATAATTCGACAAACAGGTGGCTCTGCATTAGGGCTTATTTCAACTAAATCTAAGGTTGCCTCTTCAGCTTGTTTTAAAGCTTCATCTAAGCTTACTATACCGAGCTGCTCACCATCGACGCCGGTTAATCTCACCTCACGAGCGGTAATTTCATCGTTGATCTTATGTGCTCGTGTTGACTGAATTCGTTTACTGACTTTAATATCTCATTCCTCCAAATTAATTTATCATTAATTCATTTGTTCTAATGAACGACTATGAATTTCGTTAAGCAACAATTCTATAACATGTTTCACTTCAAAGCTACCAAGATCTTTACCTTGGCGAGTTCGAACTGAAATTGTTCCTGATTCCATTTCTTTGTCTCCACAAACAAACATATAAGGAACACGTTTTAGAGTATGTTCACGGATTTTAAACCCTATTTTCTCATTTCTCAAGTCCGCTTTTGCTCTAATGCCAACTTTTTGTAGTTGCGCGGTTAATTGTTTTGCATATTCAGCTTGATTATCGGTAATATTAATTACCGCAACTTGCAATGGAGCAAGCCATGTTGGGAAGAATCCTGCACAGTTTTCAGTTAAGATTCCCATAAAACGCTCCATTGAACCTAAAATAGCTCTATGAATCATAACAGGAACATGACGTTCGTTATCTTCGCCAACATAAGTTGCGTCTAAACGTTCCGGTAGCATAAAGTCTAGTTGAACAGTACCACATTGCCATGCACGCCCTAAACAGTCATGTAGAGTAAATTCGATTTTTGGTCCATAAAAGGCACCCTCACCTGGTAGGTATTCAAAATCAATGCCATTTTCAGTTAAACATCCGGCCAAATCTTTTTCAGCAAGATCCCACGTTTCATCTTTACCGATTCGTTTTTCTGGACGAGTGGATAACTTAACAGTAATATCTGTAAAACCGAAAGTACTATAAGTATCGTAAACCATTTTGATACAGTTATTAACTTCACTGCGAATTTGACTTTCAGTACAAAAAATATGCGCATCATCTTGAGTAAAACCTCGAACACGCATCAATCCGTGTAAAGATCCAGATGGCTCGTTTCGATGACAACTACCAAATTCCGCCATACGTAATGGTAAATCACGATAAGATTTTAAACCTTGATTAAAAATCTGTACGTGCCCTGGACAGTTCATTGGTTTAATACAATATTCACGATTTTCAGATGAAGTGACAAACATCAACTCTTTATAATTACCCCAATGCCCCGTTTTTTCCCATAAAACACGATCCATCATAAATGGACCTTTTACTTCTTGATAATCATACTCTTTCAATTTAGTGCGAACAAAAACTTCAAGTTCACGGAAGATAATCCATCCATCATTATGCCAAAACACCATACCGGGCGCTTCTTCTTGCATATGATAAAGATCAAGTTGTTTACCTATTTTACGGTGATCACGTTTAGCCGCTTCTTCTAAAAATTGTAAATAGCTATCGAGCTGTTTTTTGTCTGCCCATGCTGTTCCATAAATACGTTGTAACATTTTATTGTCACTGTTACCACGCCAATAAGCACCTGCAACTTTTTGCAATTTAAAATGGTGGCAAAAACGCATATTAGGTACATGTGGTCCACGACACATATCAATATATTCTTCGTGATGATAAAGTGCTGGTTTTGAATCTTTAGGGATATTCTCATCTAAGATAGCAATTTTATAGGGTTCACGTCGCTCCCAAAATACTTCTCTAGCTTGTTCCCAACTAACGACTTCTTTTTTTACTTCATAATCTTTTTTAGCCAATTCATGCATGCGTTTTTCTAATGCATCAAGATCTTCCTGTGTTAGTGAGTGATCTAAATCAACGTCATAATAAAAGCCATTATCAATTGTTGGACCGATTGCCATTTGTGTATCAGGCCATAATTGCTTAATCGCATGACCTAATAAATGTGCACAAGAATGACGAATAATTTCAAGTCCATCTTCGTCTTTAGTGGTAATGATGGCTAATGTTGCATCTTGCTCAATAATATCAGAGGCATCTTTACGCTCACCATTTACACGTCCAGCTATACAAGCTTTTGCCAGCCCTGCACCAATACTTTGTGCAACTTCTAAAACAGTAACGGGTTTATCAAATTGGCGTTGACTTCCATCAGGAAGAGTAATAATTGGCATAATAAATCCTTATAACAGTGGTGCGCCACACGAAAGCGCACTTGCGTACATAAATAAATTGGTCCGATATACTACCACTTATCATCAAGATTTTAAATAGAAAGAATTAGTTTATATCAATATAAGTAAATTCATAAAATAGAATAAACAGCTGGTTTACCTAAAATATTTTCACAAAAAATGAATAGAAGTTTTTTCCTAATAACAGCTATAATTGCTTGCAATTGATATTTTATAATATAGACATACTGGTTATGAACATTTGGATTGATGCTGATGCATGCCCAAACCCAATTAAAGAGATTTTATATCGAGTAGCTAACAGGAAAGCAATTAATGTTGTTTTAATTGCTAATCAGCGATTATATCCCCCCTCCTCGCCTTATATCAAAAGCTTGCAAGTTGAAAAAGGATTTGATGTTGCAGACAATAAAATTGTTGAGTTAGTTAAAAAAAATGAATTAGTCATTACCTCTGACATTCCACTTGCATCAGAGGTTTTAAATAAAGGTGCTTTAGTACTCACGCCACGAGGAGAACAATACACACTTGATACAATTAAAGAACGATTAACTATGCGAGATTTTATGGAAACGATGCGAGCTAGCGGAATACAGACTAAAGGACCAGCTACGTTTTCCAACAAAAACCGAGAAAAATTTTCTAATCAACTTGATATATTACTTAATCGAGCATCAAAAAAAATTTAATAGTCTATTACAATCAAGCCCCAAATTAGCAAAACTAAATTTTTAAAAATAGTTCTCTGCTTTTAAAAGGTTTTGATCCTACATAAGGTCTCAACGCTATTCTGGTAAAACGTTTAGCTGCTCTTAGTGTATCTTCATTATTAAATTGACGTTTCCCTAAAGCCAAAACTTGTTCACCAGTAAAACTGGAACTATTTTGTAATAAACTGCTGATAAATCCTTTTTCTGATTGATATTGATAATGCATCGACTCAACAATATCATCGCTAGTTACATAGCAGTGAAAAAAATCAACGTGATACCCTAAATTTTCTAATAATGATAATTCAAAATCTCGCAGCACATGTTCTGCAGGAACCTGCTGGGCTAATTGTTGCAAGCTTCTTAAATAATCATCAAAAAGAGTTGGCATTTCCATTTCTGCAACTAAAACTCGATGTAATAGCTCATTTAAATAAAATCCACTATATAAGAAAACAGATACCAACGGCAATGCCAGAGACATAGCTTCAACTTGTCTCAATGTTTTTATTTCACCTTTGCCTGAATATTGCACTATGAGTGGAGTAAAAGGTTGCAACATGCCTTTCAGTGCAGAACTCTTCCTTCTTGCTCCTTTGGCTAACACAGTAATCTTTCCAACATTTTCGACAAACAGATCGGCTAATACACTGCTTTCACTATAAGAACGAGTATGTAGTATAAATGCTCTTTGCCAACTTTCCATCGAAAAGACCTGTTAATTATATCACTGTTTTTTAATTAATAATTATATCTGACCAAAATTTAAATAATTCCATGAAATTTTCACCTGAAATTTAACTAAAGATCCGATATAATCAATACAAACAATAGGATTATAGGATAAATAAAAGACGAACTATGGAACTTTTTTCAGTAATTTTACTTCTAGTGTTAATTGTATCACTTTCTGGTGTCGTTGTTAAAATGTTGCCAATTCAAATTCCGCTACCACTAATGCAAATATTATTAGGTTGCATTTTGGCTGCCTTTGGTGTTTATGTAAAATTTGACCCAGAATTATTTCTTGTTTTATTCATTCCACCATTACTATTTGCTGATGGCCGTAAAACATCAGTAAAAGATTTTGTATACAATGTTAGGGAAATTGTAGGGCTAGCACTAGTTTTGGTTGTAATTACTATCGTCGCTGTCGGTTATTTACTTTATTGGATGTTACCGCAAGGAATTGAGTTAGCTGCAACATTTGCATTAGCGGCAGTTTTATCACCAACTGATGCCGTAGCATTAAGTGGTATTGTCGGTAAAGGGCGCATTGAAAAAGAAAAAATGGAAATCATTGAAGGTGAAGCGTTAATGAATGATGCTTCGGGCTTGGTATCGTTAAAATTTGCTATTGCTATTGCTGTTGGTGATGCGGTATTTAGCATCTTTGATGTTAGCGTGAAATTTTTTACTGTTGCTATTGGTGGATTGGCTATTGGTGTTTTATTTACTTGGTTATACGCACGTATTTTACGTAAAATAAATAAGCTGACTCATAATGATCCTGCAATTCAAATTGTATTATTATTCTTACTGCCATTTGCCGCTTATATTATGGCAGAAGAATGCCATTGTTCTGGCATTTTAGCAGCAGTAAGTGCTGGCATGACAGTTAACCACTCTGGTATGATGCGAAATGCTCCTTTAACTGCACGTTTACAATCAGATAGCACATGGTCAATGTTAACCTTTGTATTTAATGGATTTGTATTTGTTTTATTAGGTATTCAGTTACCAAGCATTTTGAATAATACTTTTGCCGAAAATCAAATTGATAAATCAATTGAGGTATGGCAATTATGTTTAATTGTTTTATTTGTTTTTGCTGTATTGATGGGAACTCGATTTGCTTGGTTATGGGGTATGAAACATATGCCGACTATGCCATTTGGAAACAAACGCCCACTTGCATTTAGAGCATACTCAACGAGAGATCTTTTGATTTCGACATTTGCAGGCGTTCGAGGAGCCATTACCCTAGCAGGTGTATTATCTATTCCAATGACAATTAGTGGTCGTTATCAACTTGTTTTTATTGCAACAGGTATCATTTTAATTTCATTGATCGTAGCAGTAATAATATTACCTATCTTGTTACGAGGTAGTGTAATTTTAGACAATTCTGAACAACAAAATGAAATTTTAACAGTCAAAGGTCAAATGGCCGAAGAAGCAATTATCAGTCTTGAAAAAATGCAAAATAATTTATTGCAAGAAACATCTGAAGCTGGTTTAGATCAAGAAATTATTCATGAAATTGGTTCTCGTGTTATTGGTTCGTTAAGACGTCGAACAGGTCTTAAAGATTTAGAGCAAAAAGCGCTTGAGGCAGAAAACTTAGAGAGGCGTATGCGTCTCGTTGCAATTGGTGCAGAGCGCACAGCTTTGCTACAAATGAAAATTCGTAATGAGGTGAGTGAAGAAACATTTGAACATCTGAATACTGATTTAGATATTTATGAAAAAATGATTTCTGGAGATGCATAAATGATTGAAGCGAAAAGCCAAATTTTAAACAAAATTCACTCACAGTTTGTTAATAAAGCGCCCCATGTTTTGGGGCTTACCTTACGATGCATACCTTTTAATGTTAAAAAGCAAGCCATAGAACAATTATTACAACTACAATTTGAGCATGCTCTTGAAGATGGTGAGCTCGACTTTTTAGAAAATCGATGGCTTAAAATTCAAGTGACTGATCTAGAGCTTATTTGGTTTGTAAGTCTCATTGATAATAAACTTGTGGTAAGTCGAGAAGAAATTGCTGACGTGAGTTTTATTGGCAATGCTAATGATTTAATTATGATAGCCACCCGACGACAAGATCCCGATACTCTATTTTTTCAACGTCGTTTGATTGTTGAAGGTGATACTGAGTTAGGACTTTATGTTAAAAACCTAATGGACTCAATCGAATTAGATACTATGCCAAAGTTATTAAGACTAACACTTCAAAAATTAGCAGCTATTATCGAAAGTGCTCCTACCAATTAAGTTAAAAATAAACAAAATAATGCCTTGTCAAAATTTAACTTTCTAGCAAGGCCTTATAAGAACAGCACTTGTGACAAGTTAATTTTCATAACACTTTGTTACCCTCCTTTGAAAAATTAAAATGCAAACCTAATTTTGTGGTATTCTTATGTTTATTCAGCAATATTAATTGGTTTAAGCCTTCTAAGTAAAGCTTAACTGATACTGGTTTTAGTTTTATATAATCTAACGCCATTTTATTTTCTTACATTAAAAAACAATCAAATAATTGAATGTAACAAAAACAAATACGAGTAAAACTACGCAATGAAATACTGCTCTGAACAACTAACTTTTTACTTTCACGATTATGAAACTTTTGGAACTCATCCTGCATTAGATCGCCCAGCCCAATTTGCTGGAGTTCGAACTGATGAAGATTTTAATATCATTGAAGAGCCCTTAGTTATATATTGCTGTCAAGCTCAAGACTATCTGCCAAATCCAGAGGCTGTATTAATCACCGGAATTACACCTCAAGAAGCAAATCAAAAAGGGATTTGTGAAGCAGAATTTACTCGCCTAATTCATCAAGCATTTAGTGAGTCTAATACTTGTATTCTGGGCTATAATAATATTCGTTTTGATGATGAAGTAACTCGCAATATTTTATATCGTAATTTTTATGATCCTTATGCTTATTGTTGGCAAAACGGCAATTCAAGATGGGATCTGCTGGATGTAGTTCGAGCTTGTTATGCGCTAAGACCAGAAGGAATTAATTGGCCAATAAATGATGAAGGTCTACCAAGCTTTCGTTTACAACATTTGACAGAAGCGAACAACATTAAGCATGAACAAGCTCATGATGCGATGTCGGATGTTTATGCAACTATTGCAATGGCTAAATTAATAAAAGAAAAACAACCTAAACTGTTCAATTATTTTTTCTCATTACGTAAAAAGAATAAAGTAGCTGAGCTTATTGATGTGGTGAATATGACGCCACTGGTTCACGTATCAGGCATGTTAGGTAGCCATCGAGGTAATCTATCTTTAGTTGCGCCTATAATTTGGCATCCAGTACAAAATCATTCCGCTGTTATTTGTGATTTAACAGGAGATATTGATCTCTTAATCAATCTATCCGTTGAGGAAATAAAAGAAAAACTGTACACCAAAACTGAAGATCTACAATTGGGTGAGTCGCGAGTGCCTTTAAAATTGGTTCATACCAATAAATGTCCTATTCTTGCACCATTAAAAACCTTATTATCTGAAAATGCTAAAAGATTTAATATTGATATAGAACAATGCTTAATCAACCAGCAAAAGCTATTACAAAATCACAAATTATTACAAAATAAAATGCAGGCACTATTCAATATCGATGACAACAGTTCTGTTAATGCTATTCGTTCAGATGTTGACACTCAAATTTATGGAAAATTTTTTAATAACCAAGATAAATTACGCTGTGAAATAATTCGAACCACGCCAGTCCATTTATTAGATAGTTTATCATTAACGTTTGATGATCCTCGTTTAGCAACGTTATTTTTTAGATATAAAGCGCGAAATTACCCGCAAACTTTAACAGAACATGAGCTGATTATTTGGCAGGATTATTGTCGTGACAAGTTTAATACCCAAAAAATCGAAGATTATTTATTGACATTAGAACAACTTGCAGAAAATTATATTCACCAGCAAGAAAAACTCGCTATAATTAAACAACTTTATCATTATTGCTATTATTTAGTTGGTAATTAATTTTGTCGGGGGTATTATATAAACAAATAAAATTATGTCGCGTAACCACAGGCATAATGATCATAATTTAAAATTAAGACTAATAGCATTTATGTTATGAAACATTTTCTAGCTAAGCACGCCACTATCAAACATCGACTATATTCTTTGTATTATACACTATTTAGTTATAGTCGAGGATTAGTCATATTAACTCTCTGCCTATGGGTAGGAAAGATTATTTCTAAAATATTACCTATAATGATTCCCGGCAGTATTATTGGTTTGTTGATTCTATTTTTATTGCTTACATTTCAGCTAATTCCCACCTGTTGGATCAAAAATAGTTGCAATCTTTTCATGCGTTACATGACATTACTTTTCATTCCTGCTGCAATGGGAATTATGGATAATTATTCACTTTTAATGCAAAATTGGGTACCGATTATATTTGGCTGTGTAGGTAGCTCTCTTATCATATTAATTTTAAGTGCTTTTTTAACGGAATACTGTCATAAAGTAGCCCCAAATAATTCAATGATATCACCACAAGATGAGGAAAATCAGCCATGATATGGATGCTACCATTAACGATTTGTGTTTTTCTCATTATTCGAAGAATGTCATTTAAAATAAAAAATCCACTATTTAATCCTTTAGTGATTTCTGTCATAGTATTAATTCCACTTTTGCTAATAACCAATACAAGCTATATACAATACGTTAGTAACGTGCGCATCATTAATGATTTATTACCTTATTCAGTTGTAGCTCTAGCCTATCCTTTATATGAGCTTATTCCACAAATTAAAGCGCGGTGGAAATCAATAATGATTATTACTTTTACCGCATCACTTGCATCTATGATAACTGGAGTGTGCATTGTTTTTTGGTTAGGTGGAAATGCTGAAATTGCTGCTTCTGTATTACCTAAATCTGTTACTACTGCCATTGCCGTAACTGTTGCGAGTAATCAAGGTGGAATCCCATCTATAGCTGCATTATGCGTAATATTCGTTGGCATATTGGGTGGCATTTTTGGGCATCAGATATTGAATTTAATAAAAATAAAATCAGCACCAGCCAGAGGCTTATCAATCGGTGCAGTTTCACATGCGGTTGGCACAGCTCGTTGCATTGAAGTAGATTACAATGAAGGGGCATATAGCTCTTTATCTTTAGTATTATGTGGTATTATAACATCATTGACAGCGCCTTTTTTATTTCCAATAATGGTGTTTATTTTTAACTGGTTTTAGCATGAAATTAAAAAGGCTTCTTGCTTGTTTTTCTAGTTTTGTCCTATTATCAATGGTTGCAATTGTCAGTTTAGATTTTTGGATCAGCTATAAAACGGCCCCTTATATTTATCATGATGAAAATAAACTTCCCTATCGAGCCATTGGTGTTGTACTTGGCACATCCAAATATGTTCGAGGAGGTGGTTTAAATGATTTTTACCGTAATCGTATTGATGGAGCAATTGATCTTTATTGGCAAAACAAAATCGATTATCTATTATTAAGTGGTGATAACGCCCTTGTGAGTTATAACGAACCAATCACTATGAAGAAGGATTTGATAAAAGCTGGTATTCCTAGTGATTCCATTGTTTTAGATTATGCAGGCTTTAGAACATTTGATTCAGTGGTTCGTGCGAATAAAGTATTTATTGCAAATGATTTTACTATTATCACTCAAGAGTTTCATTGTGAGCGAGCTATTTTTATTGCTCTTGCACAAGATATACAAGCACAGTGTTTTGCTGTACCCTCTCCTAAAAGTATGAAATTAATCCGTATCCGTGAAATGTTTGCTCGTGTTAGTGCTTTTATTGATCTTTATGTTCTAAAAAAAGAGCCTAAATACCTTGGCCCTGTGATCCCTATTCTAACTAATGCCCAATAAGCATCCTTAATTATAAAAATCTTGTCAAAAAATTCCAGGTAACAAAGTGTTTAAGTATAAAAACATAGCAAAAAAAGCGATAGTCTAATAAATTAGATTGCATTTTTATGCAAAAAAAAGTAATATTTAATCAAATTTAGAGTCAAATAAAACGTATAACTAACAATGAATATTGA
Source organism: Gilliamella sp. App2-1 (assembly GCF_001690255.1). Taxonomy (NCBI): domain Bacteria; kingdom Pseudomonadati; phylum Pseudomonadota; class Gammaproteobacteria; order Orbales; family Orbaceae; genus Gilliamella; species Gilliamella sp. App2-1. The sequence continues at coordinate 109,078 of NZ_LZGR01000071.1, read as the reverse complement.
ATTAAACCATATTAACTGTTTTTATGGTAAACATCAGGCCTTAAATGATATTTCACTCTGCTATCCGCTTGGAGAAACCATTGTATTACTTGGCCAAAGTGGAGCAGGTAAAAGCTCTTTATTAAAAGTATTTAATTTACTTGAAATACCAACGTCAGGGCAGATGACTATTGCTAACGCGCATTTTGATTTTTCTGAAAAAATCAGTGAGTCAACAATTCGACTTCTTCGCAAAAATGTAGGCATGGTTTTTCAAAATTATAACTTATGGCCACATTTAACTGTGTTAGAAAATTTGATCGAAGCACCTTGCCATGTATTAAAGCTATCTAAAAAAGAAGCTAGTGACAAAGCAATAGCTATTTTAAAAAGGCTGCAAATTGATGATATGGCCGAGCGTTACCCTCTTCACCTTTCAGGCGGACAACAGCAACGTGTGGCTATAGCAAGAGCATTAATGATGGAACCACAAATATTATTATTTGACGAACCAACGGCAGCATTAGATCCAGCTATCACATCACAAGTTGCTGAAATTATTAATGAGCTTTCTCAAACAGGTATTACACAAATTATCGTTACACATGAAGTCGATTTTGCACGCAAAGTTGCTTCACAAGTCATTTATATGGAACAAGGTAAAATTATTGAGCAAGGACAACTTGAATGCTTTGCTCATCCTAAATCCGAAGAGTTTAAAGCTTATTTATCACATTAATGAAAATAAAATTAGGTGGATATATGAAAAAAACGTTACTAGCCATTTGTCTTGCAGGAACAGCGTTTGCAGCTCAAGCAGCAGACACTTTAACAATCGGCACAGAAGCAACTTATGCGCCTTTTGAATTTACTAATGAAAAAAATGAAATCATTGGTTTTGATATTGATGTGATAAATAAAATTTGTGATGAAATAAAAGTCTCTTGCAAAATTGTCAATCAATCATTTGATGGCTTAATTCCTAGTTTAAAAACTCGTCGAATTGATGCCGCTATAGCTGGAATCGATATTACGCCCGAACGTAAAAAGCAAGTTGATTTTACTAAAATTTATTATGACGATAGTTCAATCCAATTTGTTACATTGAAAGATACATTAACTAGCCTTGATCAACTAAAAGGTAAACGTGTTGGTTACCAAAAAGGAACGACCTATCCTAAATATTTAAGCGATAAATATCCAGATATGAAAGCGATTAGTTATGATAGTTATCAGTACGCTATTTTAGATTTAAAAGCGAAAAGAATTGATGCGATAGTGTCAAGCTCAATTGTAGCTAGTGAATGGCTAGGAAAAGAGGCAGATATAGTTTCTTTAAGCGATAAAATCACTGATCACGACTATTTTGGTGAAGGTTTAGGCATTGCTATCCGCAAAGGTAATGAAAAATTACTTAACCAATTTGATCAAGCAATAGATAAACTAAAAGCAAGTGGAGAGTTAGATGCTATCTACAAAAAATGGTTTAATAAATAAACGTTATTTTTAGAGAAATCTTACAATGGTCACCTCGCCGCAGTATCTTGCGGCGAATTTATTTTTTAATTTAATTTTGGTTTTTCTATGCTTGATTTTTTTGTAAATGAAATGATATGGATTTCATCCTCAATGGATGGATATATTTTGCCGCTTATACAAGCGACAGGTATCACGTTATCATTAGCCTTTGTATCATTAATCATTGGAATTATTTTCGCTTTAATTTTCTCAATATTAGAATCTGTTCCATTCAAACCCGTTGCATGGACAATGTCCTTATTCAATTTAACAATTCGTGCACTGCCCGAATTATTAATTGTAGTAGCCATTTATAACGGATTACCATTATTATTAATATTATTAAATGATGGCTTTACTATTGATTTTCATTTTACCTCGTTGACGATACAATTAGACATTCAAAATTTTAATATTAGTCCTTTTTTATGTGGTGTTGCTGCACTTTCACTTCTATATGCTGTTTATGCCTCTCAAACTTTACGCGGTGCATTTAAAGCAATTTCTAATGGACAAAAACAAGCAGCTCAAGTACTTGGATTAAGTAAATTACGCACGTTCTTTCGCATTATCATGCCGCAAATGTGGCGTCATGCTTTACCAGGATTAAGTAATCAGTGGTTAATTTTGTTAAAAGACACTGCACTAGTTTCAGCAATCGCAATAGATGATTTAATGATGCAAACTAAAACCATTATTGCGCGAACCAACCAACCATTTGTATGGTATTTCGTTGCTATGATTATTTATCTAATCATCTCAATTTTTAGCCAAAAGGTTATATCGCGCATTGAAAAACGCTCAACCTATTTTGAACAACCTACATCAGCAAAAAGTTAGTAAGGTCGCATTATGTCTGATAATTTTATTCATTACCTTAAAATCATAGCCCAAGGTCTACCTGATACATTAAGCTTAGGCATTTTAGGTATTTTATCTGCTGGAGTTATTGCCGCTTGCCTATCATGTTTATTATCATTAAATCACTTTCTATTAAATAAAGTTATACGCACATATATTATTATATTTACTGGTACACCTTTACTGGTGCAACTACTACTAATTTATTATGGACCATCACAATTTAGAGATGTTTTAGTCAAAGTACCGACATTTTATAACATTATTTCTTCGCCTTGGTTTTGTGCTTACTTGGCATTAACACTTAACAGTGCAGCCTATACAACCCAAATTTTTTATGGTTCGTTAAAAGCCTTACCTAAAGGACAATGGCAAGCTTGCGAAGCACTTGGTATGAATAAAAGACAAACATTAAAAGTTGTTTTGCCTTATGCATTAAAACGAGCTCTTTCTACTTATTCAAATGAAGTTATATTTGTAGTTAAAGGCACTGCATTAGCTTCAATGATTCCTGTCATGGATGTGATGGGTTATAGCAATGAATTGAATGCAGATTATTATGATTTCACTATTTTTATAGCGGCTGGACTAGTATACCTCTTGATAAATGGTTTACTTAGCACCATTATGAGACATATAGAGAAAAAAGCCCTCACATTTGAAAACTAATATGAGCCAATTTGATTCAACATCCTTTTTAAAAACAGTCCCACATAAACCGGGAATTTATCAGATGTTTAACGATAAACAGACGATTATTTATGTGGGAAAGGCCAAAGATCTTAATAATCGCTTAAAAAGCTACTTCAATAATAGTAAAAAAACATTAAAGACAGATATGCTAGTTAGCCATATCCATCACGTTGAATTTACAATTACCAATACCGAAACCGAAGCTTTACTGCTTGAACAAACTTATATTAAAAAGCATCAACCTCGATACAATGTGCTTTTGAAAGATGACAAAAGTTATCCTTTCATAAAATTAAGCAAAGAACAACATCCACAGCTGTCTCTTTATCGTGGTGCCGTGAATCGAAAAAAAGATGAATTTTTTGGTCCTTATCCAAATGGTTATGCCGTTAAACAAATATTAGCCTTGTTACAAAAAACATTTCCAATAAGACAATGTTTAAATTCAACCTATCGCAATCGAACACGCCCCTGTCTACAATATCAAATTAAACGTTGCTTAGGACCTTGCGTACCAGGTTTAGTTAGTGATGAAGATTATCAACAGCAAGTTAATTATGTAAGGTTATTTTTATCAGGACAATCAGAACAGATATTACAAAAAATTACTGAAGACATGCAAAAGGCTAGTAATGAACTTAATTTCGAAAAAGCCGCCGTACTACGCGATCAGTTACAGGCAATAAAGCATATCAATGAGAAACAAGCAATATATAACAATAACGATAATCTTGATGTGATCGGTTTCCATTATGAATTAGGCCTAGCTTGTATATATGTCCTGTTTATTCGCAATGGGCAGACATTTGGGCATCGTTCTTATTTTCCTAAAGTACCATCAAATACCGAACTAGAAGAAGTTATTGAAACCTTTTTGGGACAGTTTTATTTGCAAGGCAATCAGAATAGAAATATTCCTAAAAAGATTCTACTTAACTTTTCATTGTCTGATAAACAACCAATGGAAGAAACACTGTCACTGATTGCTGAGCATCAAGTTAAGCTGGTTGATGAACCTAAAGGCGATAATCTTAAATTACTCAATATTGCAACCGTGAATGCCCAAACTGAGGTTAAGAACAAACTACTAGCAAACTCAACAATTAATCAACGTTATGAGGCATTAAAAGCCTTTCTAGGTATTGATAAAATTCATCGAATGGAATGTTTTGATATCAGCCATTTTATGGGTAAAAATACCATTGCATCTTGTGTTGTTTTTGATGATAAGGGACCCGTTAAATCTGAATTTCGACGCTACAATATTGCTGGTATTACACCCGGTGATGATTATGCAGCAATGGAACAAGTATTAACGCGCCGTTACAGTAAAAAAGATCTGCCTAACGAAAAAGTTCCTGATATCATTTTTATCGACGGTGGTAAAGGACAACTTAACCAAGCACTGAAAGTATTTGAACAATTAGATGTAAATTGGGATAAAAATCACCCAATTTTAATTGGGGTCGCAAAAGGTGCTGAACGCAAGGAAGGATTAGAAACACTATTTTTTGAAGCTCATGGCACCGGATATTATCTTGATGATCATTCCCCTGCTCTATTACTCATTCAGCAAATTAGAAATGCATCACACGATCATGCTATTGCTGGTCAACGTAAAAAAGGGACAAAACAGCTCACCGATAGCGCCTTAGAACATATTGAAGGCATTGGCACCAAAAGACGTCAAGCGCTACTTAAACATTTTGGTGGATTAAGAGGGGTAAAAAATGCCAGTATTGACGAAATAGCTCAAGTACAAGGTATATCAAAACCATTAGCTGAAAAAATTTATCTAAATTTACAGCAATAACCCATTGAAAAAATAACATATTTCAGGCAACATAACCATTAAGAAAGTACTGTTTTTTATTAATCACTAATGCATTGATTAATAAACCAAAAAAGAGCTTGTATCACATGAAAATTAATTTTCCAACATTCTTAACACTATTTCGAGTTATTTTAATCCCTTTTTTTGTGTTAGCGTTTTATTTATTCCCTATTGAATGGTCTGGTTTTTTTTCTGCATTGATTTTTTTAATTGCAGCCGTAACTGATGTATTAGATGGTTATCTTGCTCGTCGCTTAGGTCAAACAACTAAGTTTGGTGCATTTCTAGATCCAGTTGCCGACAAAATCATGGTAACAATTGCGCTAGTTTTAATCACTCAATATTACCAAACATGGTGGATCTCTGTCCCTGCAATTATTATCGTTTCGCGCGAAATTATAATATCGGCTTTACGTGAATGGATGGCAGAAATCGGTAAACGCAAAAATGTAGCCGTTTCATCAATTGGTAAGATCAAGACTATAGTGCAAATGACGGCGTTAACAGGGCTACTTTGGCGTCCTTGTGATCTTGTTATTTACGCAGGTCTGGCTGCGTTATTTATTGCAACAGTATTAACGCTATTATCAATGTTACAATATTTATGGATAGCACATAGCGATTTATTAGAAGAATAACTTTTAGTTAATGTTTATCTAAACATCTTTTATATGAGTAGTTTTGTTCAAAAGATTCGTATAAACAAAATTACTCATCTCCTTTCAAATTAAAAATAACTGCATTTAAAGTGATAATTAGTCAAACATTGAGCAATTAAACCAGTAATTAAAAATTTTTATTGACTGAAATGATAAGATCGGTAAAATGCACTGCATTCAAACGCAGTTACCTTTAGGTAATCAGTTTTGAGCCCGGGTGGTGAAATCGGTAGACACAAGGGATTTAAAATCCCTCGGCCTTTTTGGCCGTGCGAGTTCAAGTCTCGCCCCGGGCACCATTTAAAACCTCTTTCATGCGGGAATAGCTCAGTTGGTAGAGCACGACCTTGCCAAGGTCGGGGTCGCGAGTTCGAACCTCGTTTCCCGCTCCAATTTATATTTTAGTATATAAAAACCGCTATCAGTTTCCCCTCTACAATAAATTAACCTCATTGACTTCTCCCTAAAATCAATACCTTTCCTGACCTATTTCTTTATAAGAAATAAGGTAATATTTTATCCTAACGGTAGGATGTATTTGCTCTGTGATTGTCTTGGCAATTAAAGAAAGTCGCTTACAAGAAGCGTGTAATAAGTCATAAAATGCCCTCGATTAAGTCAAATAAAACGAGGGCATCAATACCTAGTTTTTATTTATTAAGCAATACCAGGAATGGTGAAATCCATAATAAGTAATAAAGTTGGTAAAATAAAGATAGATAGAACCGTTGATGCAAAGAAAATGCTTGATGCTTGTTCTTGCTCAACATTCCAATTATAAGCCAAAATAACTGCTGTTGATGCCGTTGGCATGGCTAATAGGAAGACCATCTCTTCAGCCTCCATACCTATAAGACCAAATAAATACACTTCAATAAGCGCAACAATTGGCGTAATGAAGCTTTTTAAAACCACATTAATCATTAATGGTTTAGATAATTTTAATTTAACCCCATGAATACCAACACCGACCGCAATAATCGAAATAAAGTTACTGGCACTTGACATAATATCAAAGGTGTTAAACACAAAATGAGGTAACCATTGGGTTCCATCGGTGACACTAACAATGAGTCCTAAAATCACGGCCAAAAACATCGGTTTCATGAGCGAGTTTTTTTACCGCATTAAAGATCATATCGCCGGTGACTTTACCGTCAGATAATTTAGTATCACAGAGTTCTAATAAAAAGATTGTCATTAGAATCTATGATAATGCAACAACAAAATTAGTAAGCGCGACTGAAATGGTAGAGGCTGCCCCAAGCATCAACGTTAAAAAAGGCCCCCCATCCCGTCCATAATTGAAAAACAGCAAAGCATTGCATTCATTGCTGTTGACTTTAACTCTTTATGCAAAATGTATTTATTGGTTAAAAAACAAATTATCCATAAAAATGACATAGTACAGAAAAAGGTAATCATCCAAATACCATTAAATATTTGTGATGGTTTGGCATGAGACGTATGCACAAAAAGCAATGCAGGAAAAACAAAGTTTGATACAAGTCCTGATAATAATTTTTTAGAATCTTTTGAAAAGCTCCCTTGTTGTACGCATAACCAACCAAGAAAAATTAATAAAAAAACCGGAAGACAAGAACTAACAACTTACCCAACTGCTGACCAGATTAAATTCATTTTTTAAAACTCCTAAAATAATATTACTTGGAATACAAATTCGGCAATGGGTCGGTAACTTTGGACTAGATTTTTATTTATGAAATCAGGCGTTATATTACTGGATTTAAAAGCTAAAAATAGTTATTCCCAACCTGACTTTTTCATTACTGAACTAGCACATTTATTGCAGCGTAAAAGTGACATGCTGGTAAAGAAAATTGATTCAATTAATCAAAAAATGGGAAAAAACACAATTCAGTTAGGTGGAATCCAAAAATCAGCACCATGGCAAGTAAAGCGAGAGTTACTAAGCCAGCGATATACCACTCGTTGGGATGAATTGCCATTGGGTAAATAGCTGATTTACTTTACCGATTATAAAAACTAAATCCAGTTCAACAAAATTATCAGCTTGAGCAACAAATATTGCATATATTTAATAGTACTAATTTTGCCATAAAATATGAGATATTATGATCCCATATTCACAATTGAGCTACGAAATCGCCTTAAAGCGATTAAAAAGAACACGGTACCAATTGCTAATAACCATGCAAACGAAGTCCAAACCACACTTAAGCCAGCACCTCGATACAATATTGCCTGCCCTAATTCAACAAAATGCGTAGTTGGAGCAAACATCATAATATTTTGCACAATTTCTGGCATACTTTCGCGCGGAGTACTCCCCCCAGATAGCATTTGTAGTGGTAATAAAATTAAAATAAGTAACATTGCGAATTGCGCAGTGGATTTGGCTACTGTTGCCATAAAGATACCAAGTGACGTTGTCACAAAAAGATGTAATGCTGCACCTATCAAAAATAAGGTTACCGAACCTACAATTGGTACATTTAGCCAACTATGAACAACAAGTAACAACGCTACCCAAGTTGATATTAATACCACAAGCCCCATTGACCATACTTTGGATATCATAATTTCAAAAGGAGTAACAGGCATGGCAAGAAGATGGTCAATCGTACCATGTTCGCGTTCTTTCATTAAAGCGGCACCCGTTAATATAATAGATAATGTTGTCACAATATTGATAATTTCCATGACCGAACCAAACCAAGATCGCGTTAAGTTAGGATTAAAGGCAGTATGCACTTGTATATTAACGGGCAAATTTGTTACCTTATTGTAACGGTTGACATATTCAGTCACTTCACCAGTAATAATTTGCGTTATATAACCATTTCCGACAAACGCTTGCCCCATTCGGGTTGCATCAATATTGAGTTGAATTTCTGGACTTTGATTATTTAGCACATCACGCTGAAAATTAGGCGGAATATTTAAAGCAAACGTATAATTATCCGTATCCATACCACGATCGACATCATCCATTGAATATAATTTAACAGGAGAATTAAACATTGGCGGATAAAAGGCTGTAATAATTTGTCTTGATAAGGGGGAGTTATCTTCGTCAACAACGGCAATAGAGGCATGATGTAACGAGTCAGAAGTAGCTGTTGCGGCAATGTAAATATCAAAGGTAAAGCAATAGGCAATTAATAGCAACATGATAGGATCACGCAATAACCCCCATAATTCTTTAATTCCTAAGCGATAAATATTAATTAAACTTTGCATAATATCTATCCTTCTTGTTTTTTAAGAAGAAAAATACTGGCACCCAACACAATAGGGATTGTGACCAATAAAGCAAATATTGAATTATGTAGATCGATAAAACCAAGCGCTTTATTAAACACACCACGAGCAATAATTAGCATATGCGTTGTTGGATATACTTCTCCAATATAGCGACCGCCACCTTCTAAAGATGCGACAGGGTTGAGCAATCCCGAAAATTGAATTGCTGGTAGCATTGTACCAACACAAGTTAAAAAGATAACGGCAATTTGGCTACGGGTGACCGTCGAAGCCAACAGACCGAAACCCGTTGAAATAATACAATAAGCAAATGCAGCTAAGCACAAAGTAAACAAGCTTCCTTTTACAGGCACACCAAAAATGGTGATTGCCATAAATAACAATAATAAAAAGCTAAACATAGAAATAATGATATAAGGTACTTGTTTGCCTAGCAAAAATTCAGCTTTAGATACTGGTGTTACATATAAATTGATAATCGATCCCATCTCTTTTTCACGCACGACCGACAAAGCCGCTAACATTGATGGAATCATTAATAATAAAATAGGTATTACCGCCGGCACCATGGAAGGTAAGCTTTTGATATCAGGATTATAGCGGTATCTTGTTTCTATATTTGCCAAGCTAGTTGAGGATTTTCCGGTTACTTCTTTTACTTTTTCACTTAACCAAGCAAGATGCATGCCTTGCACATAGCCTTTGATTGTTTCGGCACGTAGTGGCATTGCCCCATCAATCCAAATGGCAATATCAACGGGATCGCCTCGTTGTATGTCACGGCCAAAATTTGGTGGAATTTCAATCGCTAAAGCAATGTCATTACTGCGTAACCGCGCATCCATATCGTTATAATCAGTGATAGGTGTCCTTTCAATAAAATAACGTTTAGAGCCTGACAAATTTAGAGTATAATTTTGGCTGATCATACTTTGATCGCGATCAAGCACCGCAAAGCGGAGATCTTCAACATCCATCGTAATGCCATATCCCATAACCAACATTAAAATTGCTGAGCCTAATAACGCTAATAATGCTCGCAAAGGATCGCGAGATAATTCAAGAGTCTCACGCCATAGACAACCTATCATACGGGTAAGGCTAAATCCTTGACGGTGATGATTTGGTAATGTTTTTGTTGCTTGATTGCGTATTTCTTTTGGTGATTCAATAGAGTGTTCTTCTGTATTGCTATCATCGGCCCCTGCATCAACAAGATAGTTAATAAAGGCCTCTTCTAGTGTTTTAGCATTTTTGGAGCTGATAATGTTATCTGGTGTATCGCTTGCTAATACTTTACCCGCATGCATTAATGAAATTCTATCGCATCTTGCGGCCTCATTCATAAAGTGAGTTGTGATAAACACCGTTACTTTATCTTTTCTAGAAAGTTCGATAATTAAACGCCAAAAATCATCGCGAGCAATGGGGTCAACGCCTGATGTTGGCTCATCAAGGATAAGAATTTGCGGATTATGCACAACAGCAACTGACAATGAAAGCCGTTGCTTTACCCCTAAAGGTAAACTATCGGGCAGATTTTCTGCGTCTTGTTCTAAACCAAAACGTTTCAGTAATTCTTCAACACGAGCAGGTATTTTACTTTCTTCAATACCAAACAGACGCGCATGTAGAACTAAATTTTGTTTGACTGTTAACTCACTATATAAAGAAAATGCTTGAGACATATAGCCTAAATGACGTCTAACATTAATATCACTAGCATCAACTTGCTTACCAAATAACCATGCCTCACCTGACGAAATCGGTAATAAACCGGTTAACATTTTCATGGTGGTGGATTTACCACAGCCATTTGAGCCTAAAAAGCCAAATATTTCACCTTGTCTAATTGAAAAATTAACATGATCAACTGCAATAAAATTACCAAATTGTTTTGTTAAATCTTTTGCTTCTATCGCTATTTGCAAATCTTTATTAAGATCTAAGGGTGGAATTTCGACAGTTTGATAACCTTGTCTAGCGCTTTCTGGCATGAGCTGAATAAATGCATCATCTAAATTATCTTTTCCTGTCTTAGCTAGTAAGGATTTTGGTGTACCAGTTTCAAGAATTTTACCGCCATACATCGCAACCAACCAATCAAAGTTTTGGGCTTCATCCATATAGGCGGTTGCCACAATCACACTCATTTGCGGTCTTTGTTTACGAATTTTGTTAATTAACTGCCAAAATTGGGCTCTGGAAAGTGGATCGACTCCCGTTGTGGGCTCATCAAGAATTAACAAGTCCGGATCATGAATTAGCGCAGAACATAAGCTAACCTTTTGCTTCATACCACCAGATAACCGCCCTGCTGGTCTTGATAAAAATGGATACAATCCAGTACTACGCGTTAATTCATCAATACGGCGACGACGCTCAGCCGCATCATTACCAAACAAACGAGCAAAAAATTGCAAATTTTCTTCAACGGATAAAGTAGGATAAAGGTTTTTACCTAACCCTTGAGGCATATATGCAATGCGTGTACAAACATTTTTACGGTGCGACTTATCTTTCATATCACCATCTAAAACATACACTAAGCCTTCTTGAATAACATGCGCACCAGCAATCAGCGATAATAAGCTCGATTTACCCACGCCATCAGGCCCAATAAAACCCACCATGCATCGCGGTGGAATGGCTAAATTAATATTATTGAGCGCACAATTTTTTTTATAATGCAGTGTGACATTGCTTACTTTTACCACTGCATCATCAATGGATTTAGCTTCGTTTAATAAAACTAAATTCTTATTGTCTGAATCTGACATTTACTATCTCCAATTATTCGGTTGGACATTTTGCAATATCAGATAAGCCAGCTGGCCATGGCATGTTAGGATCAAGTTTAACCCAAGCCACACCTGGTAAACCTGTTTTAACTTGAGTAATATAACATTTTAATAATTCAGGGCTTAATTGTGCTTTAACTCTAAACATTAATTTTTGACGTTCATCTTTTGTTTCAACGGTTTTGGGCGTAAATTGGGCAACGCTTGAAACAAACGAAATTTTAGCTAAAATCGCTTTATCAGGTAGTGCGTCTAAAATGAGCCTGACTTCATCACCAATAGCCACCTTACCCGCGACAGTTTCAGGTAAAAAGAAAGTTAAATAAACATCATACAGATTAACTAGATTTAGTACTTTACCGCCCGACGGTAAAACTTCGCCTAACTGAGCAATGCGATATTGAATACGGCCATCAACAGGCGCAATTAAAGTACTATCATCAATATCAGCTTGAATTTGTCTTATATTAGCACTAGCAACATTAATAGCTGCTTTAGCGCTATCAACACCTGCCTGAGCCACGGCAATTGCAGAATCAGCCGCTGTAACTTGAGATTTTGCTGAATCTAACGCAGCTTTAGCGCTATTAAATTTAGCGGTATCATCATCGAATTGTTGAATAGATATTGCGCCTTTATGATAAAGAGCGGTAGTTCGTTGTAAATGTTTAGATGCAATATCTAAATCGCTTTCTCGTTGACTCACACCGGCTTGAGCAGCAACTTTATCGCTCATTTTTAATTCAACTTGAGCTTGAGCGCTGATCTCATTACTGATTGCTTGCCCATATTGCGCCTGTGCTTCGTTTAATTGTGCCTGTAAAGTGTCAGTTTGCATAATGACTAGCGACTGACCAGCTTTAACAAAATCGCCTTCATCAACGTTAATTTTTTCAATTCTGCCAGCTAATTTAGTCGAAATATTGATCTCGGTCGCTTCAATGCGCCCATTGCCACTAATAAAACCTTTACCATAGCCTTCTGTTTTTAATTGTTGCCATAAAATAAACATGACGGCAACAATAACAACTGCAATAACAACCGATTTCCTGCTTATATTTTTCATATAACACCTTATTGTTTTAAAAGATTCATAATAAATCTTAACGAAATAACAACTCGTTATAGGCTAATTGATTGTATTGATTAAATAGTATCAAATGTTTATGAAAAATAAAATCTGTTCATAAAATAAACGCAATAAAAGCTAAAAATTTTAATTTAAGCAGGATGTTTTTATATTTTATTTATAGATTTGAAATTAATCACATCACTATATTATGCAATAAAGCTGGCATGCCCATTGCAAATTGATAAGCTATTTATGATAACAGACTTATTATTTTGTATTTTCAAATAATTTCTTAACAATATAAGGATGCAAAATAGCAACGGGTAACATATATAATTTTCCCCAGATATTGTGATTTTTAACTGATGCAATTAGCTATACTGTATTTTTATTTATGTCATTGCCTTTATCTATAACCCGAATACAAACACATACATCTAAATGGCAATCTTTTACAACTAAGTTTTCGAATTCAATATTTTGCATGCAATAGTATTTATCTCGATAAACTCAACCCAACTATATTTATCTTTATAATTGAGCTGATATTGTTTATCTACACAACAAATATCTAGCCTTGTTTCATAAATGGTACATAATTTTGTTTGATGGTCATAATAACGACATACCCCATTACCACTATCCAGAAATTGTGTTTCTTGCGAGCGATTAACATTGCAACAACAAGCTCCACATTGATAACAAGGAAATGGAGGCAAATTGCTCATAGTGATTTTATCCATGAATACACTGATTCTAAATTGCCAGCTTCAAATGGTAATTTAATGCCGCGGCGTTTTACTTCTTCTTTTAACAGAAAGCTGCGTTCTAGTTCATTATTGGTTGTGGTAAGATGCAATGTAAACGACGCTAATTGTTGTGTATCCATATTGAACTCTAGCCTTGCCAATTCTTTTAAATAATTATCTAATTCAGCATTTACAGCTCTAAAAAAATCGAGTGTTCTTTCGTATTTATCCTTAAATTTATCTAAAAATGCCCAAATCTTTTGAGGAAGAGCCCCTCTATCTAGATAGTGGTTAAAATACCAGTAGCTAGTGCGCTACAAAATGCAGATAACTCAGTGCCAAATGGAAAAGCAAATAATTGTGAACAGATACTATAAATAGCAGTACCACAAACAACGGAAATTCCAGCACTAATAATTTTACTTACTTCTTTAACTAATTGACCTAAAGGCAATGAATTAGGGTTGAAAAAGATTAATTTTATAGCTACCGTTATATGCCCCCACATTTCCCCCGAATCATTTTTCCAAGCATTTTTTGCGTAGTGAAAAATATATTAGTAACAGTAGTGGTTACACTCGATAATGCACCATTAAGAGCGACATCTTTAGCAAACTTACTGCTAGTATAATAGGCTATATTGACAGTTCTCTCGTATTTAGCCCGTGCTTTTTTGTCTATTTCAAGCATTTTATTAAAGTTTGCTTTTTCTTTATTTTCTAACTTTTCTAATGATTTTTTTTCTTGATCTGTTAACGATTTTTTCTGTGACTGTTTTAGCAGAACAGTTTAGTATTTCAGCTAAATCTGATTGATAATGCGGTTTATTATCTGATAGCAAAATGTGATACATTTTCAACAGTTTTTGTCCGGCACTAACATTTGAATCTTTCTTCCTACCCATCATCTATTTCCCTATTATAACCCTTTCCCAAAATAGAAACATTGCGTTATTTTTAATCAGTTAATTCTTATAAAGTAATATAATTTTTCGTAAATATAGTATTAACTAAATTCACAAATAGAACTTTATGCTTTATCTGAACAAAAATCCGATGGCTTTTACACCCACGCGTTATATTTTAATTATGCGTTAAATTATCAAATTGTTTTTCCAATCTACGGAACAAGAAATAAAAAAGAATTATTATTTTTATTTAATTATTAATGAATAGAGGAACATTGTCATATCGATATTTTCGATCAATCAATGCTTATTGATCGTTTATTTAGATCAATGATTACGCTATCACGTTCAGTTTTGTGATCGATTTGGGTCAATTGGAATTGATTTTGGTAGAATCAGTTAACAGCTAAATATTGTAGAATCCTGCCTTGATGAGATTTTGGACATAAAAAAACCAGCTTTTAGCTGGTGCTTTTTTTGGGAATTGGTGCCAGTGGTCGGACTCGAACCGACACGCTTTTAAGGGCGGCGGATTTTGAATCCGCTGCGTCTACCAATTTCGCCACACTGGCATTACACGTGTAAATAAGTAAACGTTAAGCATTATACTTAGCTTTGTAATATCTGCAACAAGTATTATCGCAAAGTGCTTTATATGCCTAAAAAACAAGCTACCATCTAGATTTCCATGCGGGTAATTTTTTAAGGATGATATAAGCTGTTTGCTTAGCTATTGCCTTATCAATATTGTGATTTTTAGCATATTGTAATGTGACTTCATGCCATTTTTCGTCAAATGTTTTCATTGTGCCATCTTTATGAGCACAATGTTTACAATAGCTTTTAGACATATCAAGCAATGGATAATCAGCAATAACCGTCATTGGCATGCCGCAAGCAATACACATTTTCATATTCTAAATTCCAATAAAATTTAAAAAGGTGACTCAATAATTGCCATCTTTATATGTATAAAAAATCCTACTCTTAGTTAAACAAGATTACAATATACAATTAAAAATAGATAAGTAGATTTCAGAAATTAAGATCAAATTGTGAAGTGGTTGGATTTAATTGTGGTTGTTGTTGTGATAATAGATAACGGCGCCTTAACGCCCGCTGTTTGCATAAACGTAAAACTTCTCGCTTTTGGCTATCACTCAAGGTTAACCATTTAAATCTCTCTTCTCTTGAGCGATAACAGGTAATACAATAGCCTTTTTTATCAGTTTCGCAAACCCGTTTACAAGGGCTTGAGATATCAAAAAGTTCAATCTGCTCCAATTATTTCTCAACTTTTAGGTAAAGTTACACGTTGACTAATGTTCTTTTAAACCCAAACCTTTACTAAGCACTTTAAAACAGTCAGCACAATCATGTGTAGCTGCATGAAATAGTGTTTGAGTCGGTGCGTGGATTAATTTATTAGTTAAACGATGGGAAAACTCAGTAAAAACATCGTCAATATTAGCGCCTTGCTTAATAGCATTTAAGGCTTTTATTTCTAATTCACGCTTAATACTTTCCGCATTACGACGATACTGCTTAACATAAGCAACTGCATGTCTTGTCTTAAGCCAATCAATGAAAAGTTCAGCTTGCTCTTGAATAAGATATTGTGCTTCTTTAGCGGCAATAGCGCGTTGCTCTAAATTATTTTCAACCGTTTTGTGTAAATCATCAATAGTATAAAGATGCACATTCTCCAGCTGATTAACCTCTTCCTCGACATCGCGGGGAACAGCTAAATCAATAAATAGCATCTTGCAATAATTTCTAGCACGTAAGGTGCGTTCAACCATACCTTTACCTATGATAGGTAAAGGGCTCGCTGTTGAACTAATCACAATATCAACATCTTTAAGTCGATTAGCAATATCCGGCAATGAAATGATTTCTGCATCGATACCAGCCGCAAGTTTTAATGCCTTTTCACGGGTACGATTGGCAATAATCACTTGATTAAATCCATGCGGTTTTAAGTAGCGCGAGATAAGCTCTATCGTTTCCCCTGCTCCGACAAGCATAATGTTTAAACTAGAAGTATCAACAAAAAGATGACGAGCAACTAAACAAGCGGCATAAGCGACAGATGCCGTATTAGCACCTATATTGGTTTCACTGCGGACAACTTTTGCCACATGAAATACTGTTTGAAATAATTTTTTTAGTTGGACAGATAAACAGTTTTGTTTTTGCGCAAAACTATATGCCTGCTTAACTTGCCCAAGAATTTGTGGCTCACCAATAATCATAGAGTCCAAACCGCTAGCCACAGACATCAAATGTTCAACGGCTTGTTGACCGTCATACCAATAAAGTGAATTTCGGTATAACTCAATATCAATATGATGAAATTGCCCTAACCAATTTTCAACTGATTGTTTTAATCTTAGGTCATCGGTTTGATGTTCATAACTCAGATAAATTTCTGTTCGATTACAAGTAGACAAAATCACGCACCCTTCAACCAAAGGATGTTGGTATAAGCTATATAGCGCTTTATCAACAATCTCAGTAGGAAAAGCAAGCCTTTCCCTTAAAGCGACTGGCGCAGATTTATGATTAACACCAAAAATTATAATTGACATTGCAGTACTTCTTTTTTTAAAAGTTATATTAAATATATACTATTTTGTTAAACGTGCTTAAGCCTATATTATACATAAAAAACACTAAAGGTTCTTTTTCTTATTTAGACGATTATCAGTTATAATACTGCTATCATTGGCACATACACTATCAATTAAAGAGTTATTTCATGTCTAAAATTAAATATGCTTTTATTGTCATGCTATCTTTATTTATCACAGCTTGCCAAGCAACAAAATCTCAAAGTACCGCTTCAATTGAACAACAATGGCAAGTTCATCAACAAAATCTAAAACAAATAAACGCTTTTCAAGTGAAAGGTAGTATCGCTTATATAAGTGATAAATCGCGTAGTTATGGACGATTTTTAATAACTCAACAATCAACCGATAATTATCAAGTCAAATTGACCACCCCCGTCGGTACCAATATTCTAACCTTAAAAGCCGAGCCTAATTCTGCTCAATTGATTGATAGACATGGTGGAAGTTACCAAGATGCCAATGTTGAAAATCTCATGAAAAAAATATCTAACGTAAATATCCCACTGAATTCGTTACACAATTGGCTAAAAGGATTTTCAGACAATATCTATACTGACAAATTAGACAATTTTGGACGATTAGTTTCAACCGTATTTATGCAAAACAATAATAAATGGACATTAAAAATTCCAAGTTACGCAACTTATACCTATAAAAATCAAAAGATTGATTTGCCTGCTACAATCGAACTTATGCATGATGACAAAGTTGTTCGATTAAAAATTAGTGACTGGATTTTACGATAACGGAAAATAGTGATGAAACAGTGGTTATCACCTGCTAAATTAAATTTATTTTTATATATTACTGGTCGTCGTGCTGACAAGTATCATAATTTACAAACGTTGTTTCAATTTATTGATTATTGTGACACTGTAACGTTTAGCGTGCGTAAAGATAATAAAATTAACTTATTAACCGATTTTGCAAACATACCGACTAATAAAAACTTAATGGTTATTGCTGCTGAACAATTAAAAACTTATACCAATCGCAATAATTTAGGTGTGGATATCACAATTGATAAAAAGATCCCAATGGGGGGGGGATTGGGCGGCGCATCGTCCAATGCAGCAACAGTATTAGTGGCACTTAATCAGTTATGGCAACTTAACTTATCAACTGAAACATTAATGAACATAGGACGAAAAATTGGTGCCGATGTCCCTATTTTTATTTATGGACACGCTGCTTTTGCCGAAGGAATTGGTGATCAATTTCAGCCTGTAGATATACCAGAATATTGGTACCTAGTTACTTACCCTAATATTGAAATATCTACAGTTAAAATTTTTAATGATCCTGAACTAACTCGTGACACACCGGTCCAAAACATCACTGATTTGCTTTCATTGCCGTTTAACGAATTGAAAAACGATTGTGAAAGCGTTGTTCGAAAACGTTACCCTAAAGTAGACAGTATCATTGCTTATCTTTCACAATATGGTGTTACCCGGTTAACTGGGACCGGTGCATGTGTTTTTACACAATGTGAATCAAAACAGCAAGCATTAACCATTCAAGACAAACTTAAAACACTCTCAATCCATAGTGTTGTGGCTAAATCATTAAACTCTTCACCTTTATACGCAAATTAAAAAAAACCTAATCAAAAAATATTATTAATATGGTTAAGGTTTTTTATAAATAATGCCAATGTTTAAATATTCAATAAACTCCATTTGTGCCACGCGCTAATCTTGCGATCATCAATAATATTTAAGCCCAAATCAGACTAAACAACAAAATAAAAAATAGTTGTCTTTTTTTCGGTTGCAACGTTTCGTGTTTATTTAATATGCTAACCGGATTGCTGATCACTCAGTTATTAAATTAACTAAAATTGAGACCTTTAAAAATTATGCTTATTACCAATGTCGACAAAATAAAACAATACTATCAAGCTTTACTAGTAAAGGATCAGCACTATATTGGGGTATTCTACGCTGGCGTCAAAACAACATCGATATTTTGTATTGCAACTTGCCGAGCAAAAAAACCAAAATTTGAAAATGTAGAATTTTTTAGCACTTTTAAAGAAGCCCTTGATGCAGGATATCGCCCTTGTAAAATTTGTAAACCAACTGAAAACGCAAATGAAGCACCGCCAGAAGTCGTTAAAGCTATCGCATTAATTACACAAAATTCCAAAACAAAAATATCGGATACACGATTAAAAGAACATCAAATAAGTCCCGAAACAGTTAGACGTTGGTTCAAAAAACACTATGGTATCACTTTCCAATCCTACCAAAGAATGTATCGAATTAATCATGCCTTTCAAGAGCTTAAAGTCGGCAAAAATGTCATCAATACCGCTTATGATACAGGGTATGAATCTTTAAGTGGCTTTGGATATACCTATAAAAAAATCACCAAAAATGCCCCATTAATGAGCATTAACCAAGACATTATCCTAATTAATCGCTTAACAACACCATTAGGCCCTATGTTTATATGTTCCACTAATCAAGGGATCTGCTTATTAGAATTTGTCGACAGACGAATGTTAGAAACCGAATTCGAACAGTTGCAAAGACAGTTAAAATTGCAGATAATTTTTGGAGATAACAAACATATAAAACAAGCCAAAGAAGAACTTAGTGAGTACTTTCAAGGAAAAAGACAACATTTTAATGTCAATTTGCATACCCCTGGAACGGATTTTCAGCAAACCGTTTGGGACTGTTTAAAACAAATCCCCTATGGAAAACTAACTACTTATAAAGCACAAGCAGAAAACATCAATAATCCACATGCTATACGTGCAGTTGCAAACGCAAATGGGTGTAATCGAGTCGCAATTATCATACCTTGTCACCGGGTTATTGGATCAAATGGTGAATTAATGGGGTATGGCGGAGGATTAGAAAGAAAACGCTGGTTAATTGAACATGAAAAGAATCACTCAAATCAAAATAAAATGCTTTTGTAAAAAACTGTAAAAAACTGTAAAAAACATAAAGTGTTTAAAAAGTATTTTTTACGACATGGTATTATTTATAATATTAATTACTATAAAGGCTAATGACACTAACATATTAACTTACAAGAATTGCTGGTTTTCAGTATGATATTACGGTTTCTTTATTGCAACTAAAAAGTTTGCAGGTATATAATGAAAAATTAGCAACTCTTATAGAAAAGACTTAGAGAGCATTTAAATGAATCAGTTACAAGAAAAACTTGCATTAATTAAAGACAGCATTCTTACCATTCCCAATTACCCAAAAGAAGGGGTTTTGTTTCGTGATATCACCAGTTTACTTGCTGATCCTATTGCATTTAAAACTACTGTTGAATTATTAATTGAACATTATCGTAATAAAAAAATTGACAAAGTAGTAGGCACAGAAGCTCGAGGCTTTATTTTTGCAGCACCAATTGCGCTCGCATTGGGTGTAGGTTTTATTCCTGTTCGTAAACCTAATAAATTACCTCGTCACGTATTTAAAGAAGAATATCAACTTGAGTACGGTACAGACACATTAGAAATTCACACAGATGCCATTAAACCGGGTGAACGAGTATTAATTATTGATGATTTACTTGCTACTGGTGGAACGATCGCCGCAACAGCTAATTTAATTCGTAAAGCTGGTGGTATTGCCGAAAATGCCGCATTTGTGATCAACTTACCCGATTTAGGTGGCAAATCCAAGTTAACGGATATGGGGATTGATTGCTTTACTTTAGTTAATTTTGACGGCGAATAATGATTATTATTAAGGGCACGCTTGGTGCCCTTTTTTCATTTTAAGTACCTTTAATTTGTTTTCCTTTCTAAAATAAAACCAGTAAATTATTTTCATTGCATACAAAAAATAGATATGTACTCCTCACTTCATCTAAATTCAGATGTATTAATCAAAATAACAAATCAATAAAAACTCACTAAAACGAATAAAAACACATTTTCTAGCTTGATAAAGCCTCAAATGTGAATTATTATTCACCAATAAAGCATAATTATTTAAAAGGAAATAAAATGAAAAAATTTAACCATATTATTGCAAGAACCCCCGCTAAATCACTTATTAACGGTTTAACGTCAGCTAACTTGGGTAAACCTGATTATCAAAAAGCCTTAGATCAACATAACAATTATATTCGTGCATTACAGCAGTGCGATGTTGATATCACCATTTTACCCGCCGATGAACGTTTTCCTGATTCAGTCTTTGTTGAAGATGCCGTACTTTGCACGCCATATTGTGCCATTATTACAAGACCTGGAGCCGAAAGCCGCAGGGGAGAAACTGAAATTATCGCTGACACCATCGAAAGATTTTATCCAAATAAAGTGGAAAGAATTAACGCACCAGGTACAGTTGAAGCGGGCGATATAATGATGGTTGAAAACCACTACTACATTGGCTTATCGGCTCGAACCAATCAAGCTGGCGCAAACCAAATGATAGCTATTTTAGAAAAGTATGGATTAACCGGTTCAGTGGTTAAGCTCGAAAAAGTGTTACATCTAAAAACAGGTCTAGCTTATTTAGAGAATAACAACTTATTAGCAACAGGCGAATTTATTACTAAACCCGAATTTCAACACCTTAATATTATTGAAATCCCTGAGCAAGAAAGTTATGCAGCTAACTGTATATGGGTTAATGACCGCGTTATTATGCCAGCAGGCTATCCAATAACAAAAGGCAAAATCGCAGAGCTTGGTTACCAAATTATCGAAGTGGATACCTCTGAATATCAAAAAATAGATGGCGGCGTAAGTTGCATGTCGTTACGTTTTTAATCGATCGATATTAAATATTAATTATATTAAACCGCATAAATAAGACAACAAGATGAATACACCTGTTAGAAAAAAACTCGGCATTCTGCCGCTCACACTGTTGGTGGTTGGCAGTATTGTCGGAAGTGGAATTTTTAGTCTCCCACAAAACATGGCCGAAGGGTCAGGGACTGGGGGGATTTTAATTGCATGGACAATAACCCTTTTAGGGATGTTCATGCTAACACGGATATTTCAGTATTTATCGATCCGATTTTACAAAATCAATGATGGATTATACGGCTATGTACGAGAAGGTTTTGGCGATTATATCGGCTTTAATGCAGCATGGGGATACTGGATATCCGCATGGATGTCGTGTACTAGCTACTTAGTTATTTTATTTAGCGCATTAGGCTCTTTTGATTGCTTGAGATTCTTTGGTCATGGCACCACATTACCCGCGGTTATTGCGGCCATTTTATTGTTATGGATAGTACATTATTTTGTATTGAATGGAATATATCGCGCCTTTTTATTAAATTGTATAGTGACATTAGCTAAAATTGTGCCCATCGGTTTGTTTATTGTTTGTGTTAGCCTCGCCTTTAAAATCTCGACATTTAAGATCGACTTTTGGGGCACACCGCAATTAGGATCAATTATTGAGCAAGTTGAAAACACCATGCTTTATACCGTTTGGGTCTATTTAGGAATTGAAAGCGCAACGATTTATGCCACGAGAGCCAAAAATATCATCAGTATTAGCCGTGCTACCTTTTTTGGCTTTGCCATTACCAGCTTATTGCTTGTTTGCGTATCTGTGTTATCGCTTGGCATTGTACCGCAACAAGAACTGGCGCAAATGAAAAACCCATCAATGGCCTTAGTCATTGAACGTGTCATTGGTAACTGGGGTGCAACCTTGATCAACTTCGGCTTAATCGTGTCGGTCAGTGGCGGATTATTATCATGGCTAATGCTAGCCGCTGAAATGCTATTTTTAAGCGGTCAAGGCAAACAACACACGGTGCCGAGTTGCTTTGGTAAACTCAACAAAGCAGGCACGCCTTCCAACGCATTATGGTTAACAACAAGCTTAATAACGGTATTAATTATCCTTGCTCATTTCTATCAATCGGGCTACAACACCTTAATCCAGTTATCAACCTCAATGGTGCTGATCCCCTACTTGCTTTCGGCGCTTTTTGTTTTCAAATTAGCTATTCAACAAGGCAAAGTTTATTTAATTATGATTGGCGCTTTAGGATCGATTTATGGAGTATGGTTGATTTATGCTGGTGGTACAACTTATTTATTACTTTCCATGATACTCTATAGTGTGGGACTAGGTTTTTACCTCTATGCTAGAAAGGAACGATCTTTACCAGCATTTAGTTACTTACACGACAAAGTTTATGCTATTGCAATTATCCTATTAGCTATCATCGCTATTTTATACTTCTTGATCTGATCACATAGTTTAGTCGAGGCTTTTTAACAATCTCCAAAAGCCTCATATGAGCAAAAAATACGAATATATAAAAGGAATGCAAGCGGCTTAAATAATAAGTTATATTTGTATATAACATTACTTTTATGCTTTAACTTGTGTGAATGAAAATTTCTTTTTATCAAGATTTATTACTTACTATCAAATAACTTAGAGTCACTATGAAATTAAAAATAAATAAGAATCTAAACGTTATTTTCGAAACAGATAAAAATCAGCTAATAACGTTCTAAATGCTTGAGAGTAGCGCCCATCATTATCTCGCATACACAATTGCTGCTGATCAACCTTATTAGGTTGGATAAATGAAAAAACCATCAACGACAATGAAAAACCTTTTTCTGCACTATATCTAACATTCATCAATTGGTGTAAATATAACTGGTTAGATTCACATAATAACCTAAACTGATTGGATAAATGATAAGGTAAAACTAAACAAAATTGACCTACGGGGCTTAATAAACGCTTAACCGTGTCAATAAGCTGTTGAAAGTTTAAACTTTCGGTATAGCGTGCTAATTGCCTTTGAGGATTACGGCAATCAACGGCGGATTCAAAATAAGGGGGATTGGTCACAATCAAATCATAGCCCACGGCATGACTTGGCTCAAATTGATTAATGTCGATATTAATCGCGTTAACTGTAGTAAACCCAGCTTGCTGGCTATTTTGCTGACATTGTGTCACTGCCTGCACATCAATATCAATCGCATCAATTTGACAGCGATTATCTTCTAATCGCTGAGCTAACATCAACGCAATTACGCCACAACCACAGCCAATATCCAGTATTTTTTGCGGAACAGAACAAATTGGCGCCCATGCGCCTAGCAAACAACTATCGGTTGTTACCTTCATTGGACTTTTGTCATGCCCAACAAAAAAACGTTTAAAGGTAAAACCACCTTTTTTTAATGGTAATAGATTATTTTGCATGGATAAACTTCTTAAACAAAGGTTTATTTGATGCAATCGCATCAGCCCAGCGCGTTGGTTCAGGCAAGCGATAGCCACACAAGCATAAATTAACCCATTTTAAAGCGCTATCTTGGCTGACTCGGTGACCGGCCGAAATAAATAAAGGATTGCAATTATTTTTACTACATAGCACCCAACCAATCTGTTTTTGCTTATCTTGCAACGGCGTGACACTACCCGCTTGTTTTGGCAATGGTTCATACTGACCACACAACTTTTTTTTAGCTACACCAATCGTTGGCATATCTAGCAACAAACCTAAATGACTTGCAATACCTAAACGCCGAGGGTGAGCAACGCCTTGTCCATCAACGAACAATAAATCGGGTTTCTGTGTTACCTGCTGCCATGCCTCGATCAGTGCTGGATACTCACGAAAAGATAAATAACCAGGAATATAAGGAAACTGTGTTTTTATTCGAGCAATATGGTATTCAACAACCTTAAAATCAGGATAAGTAAGAACAACCATTGCAGCTCTCGTCACATGACCATCATCTTCAAAGCCTACATCGGTTCCACCAATAAATTTAATCGACTGACAAAACGTATCAGTTAATATCACTTTCTTAGCTAACATCTGTTGTGTTTGCTTTAATTGTTCTAAATTAATAGACATTTTGATTCTGTTCAGTATTATTATCCACAATAAATTGATTTTACCAGAATTAGCATGCCATATACATTAGCAAATCCCGTTGAACTAACAGAAGAAATAAAAAAAAGCCGCTTTATTGTCAATGCTGCGCCAGTTACATCAGCCGAACAAGCCACCGACTTTATTAACCAAATCAGTGATCCCAACGCTACTCACAACTGCTGGGCATGGAAGATTGGACAACAATATCGATTTAACGACGATGGCGAACCCACTAGCACTGCCGGTCGCCCTATTCTTTCAGCCATTGAAGGGCAAGATTGCGATCAAGTGGTTGTGGTGGTAACTCGCTACTTTGGCGGAATAAAACTGGGCACTGGCGGGTTAATGCGTGCTTATGGTGGTTCGGCTAGCCATTGCTTGCAACAAGCAGAGCGTATCGAACTTATTGCCCGCATGACACTACAATTTCACTGTTATTATAACGAATGGCCAATTATCGAAAATCGCCTAAAAGAACTTGATGCCATTATTGAAAATCAAGAGTTTGATGCTGAAGGTGTCAACGTCACGACAGGCATCACACAAGATAAATCCCAATTACTGCAAAAAAATATCAGCGACATCACCCGTGGACGCGTTATTATTGAGTTATAAAGAACCTGGGGAAATTGGTAAAAAATTCAATATGATATTTACCTTTGTGATATAAATCAAAATGATAAATCAAAATTTTGGGGGGTGAATAGTTTATTGCCAAGTTTATACAACAATTGGCCAATTATGGGTTAGTCAATATCACCTTTCTATCTCATTTGGGTGTAACGTTTCCCCCTAAAGCAACACAATTCCAAAATAAAAAATTGTCTATCATTAATTTAAATCCTATTTTTTTTGATTTTGCGCGATTTTTTGTGGTTGCTCTATGACGTAAAAAGAAGAAAAAATGCTTAAAAAGGCAGTCCAGTACTTTGCCAATCAGAGGTAACAAAGTGCGATTTCTCAAAAAACAAGATGATTTTAGAGATCTAAAACTTCAATCGATATTTGTTTTCGTTTTTCTGATGTTAATAGTGTGGATTTTCTCAGCATGGGAAACAACCTTTATTTACACACCGTACAAATCAAAGAACTCGCAAACAAGCGAGTTCTTTACCAACAATCTGAGGTAACCTAATTGTTTACCTTTTAATAGTATTAACTCACTAATATTACTTTTTATCTGGATGAGGATCTTTAACAGAATCACCTTGTCCCGACATAATATACCAACCATTTTTGCTATGGGGTTTTTTATTCTGATCAGGGCAAGGCGGTAACGATTTCTTACTTTGGTTTGAATACTGATATCCACAATCGGCACACTTATAAGTGCCAGCCGAAACATCACTACCATATGGAGCAAATTTTTGTACCATTATAAGTTCCTCCCAAGTTAAATTAATGATAAGCCCAATGCTTATCACTGTTATATATAAACGCTGATTTAGGAAAAAGCAAGTATAGTTTTTAAACTAATAATCGATAAAACAACTAATTTAGATGATATAAAAAATCGTCAGGTAGCGTATTGATTTTATTCATTTTTATTAATTAAAATAAATCAACTAGTTATATTTTATATGCGAGTCGGTTTTGTTTTTTAATGAAAGTCTGAAATTTTTGTCAAAAAGTTTCAGATAACTCTGTATTAGTGTATAAAAGTTAATTTTATTATTGGATTTGAGTTGTTAAGCTTTCCAACGATAATATAGAGTAACAATGGACTAAGCTGCTATAAAAAAATTGTACGTTTTTATAAAAATAACAAATATATCATTAATTTTATTTATAAAACGCAAAAATCACTCAATATTCGCATGCCGACACTTCATGACCTCTGGAGTCTGTTGTAAGCTATCCATCAAACTATAAATAAGACTGTCATAAGTCAGTAATGAGAGTTGCTCAAATGTGCTACCCATTGGTTGGTTTAACTTATCAACTTTTATGGGAATAATAACCATATTATCGGCTAATTTTGCTAAGGTCGAGGTGTTGTGTGTGGTGAATAATATGACTTTGACGTCCAAGTCTTTTGCCTGCTGTGCATAGGCAATTAAGCTTTTGGTTTCGCCTGAATTAGAGCCTAAAATCAGTAAATCGCCTTTATTGGCTTTGGGTTTACTAATTTCGGTAATTAAACTGACCTTTAAACCTAAATGCATTAACCGATTAGCAAAAGCGCTTATCATTAACCCTGAGCGTCCTACTCCCGCTAAAAATAGATGGTTTGCACCAATAATCGCATTTTTAAATTCGTGCAGTTGTTCTTCGTTGATTGTGTCTATTTGTGCCGCTATTTCAGTTAATATATTACTTAATATTGTTTTCATACTCATTGCACTTTCCTTAATTAATTGCTTCTTTTAATTTTTCAATATTGTTTGCGATATCATTATTTTTAAAGATAAATCCACCCGAAACAATATTATTAGCCCCTGCTTTTACGCATAGTGATAGAGTTTTATCAGTAATATTTCCGTCGACTTGAATGTCATAAGAATAATTATTTTTTTGCCGTTCTAAGCTCAGTTGTTCAATTTTTTGTAATGTGAAAGGCAAAAAAGTTTCATTTTTTTGTCCGGGATTAACGGTCATAACAAGGACTAGATCAACAAGCGGCAATAGCATTTTAATTTGTTCAATAGGTGTGCTTGGGTTGATTGCTAGACCGACTTTTATATTATTGTTTTTTATTTTATTGATGATAAACGAATGATGAACCGTTGCTTCATAATGAAAAGTGATAATATCGGGTTTAGCTTCAATAAAATCGAAAATTGATAATTCAGGTTTTTCAATCATTAGATGGCAATCTAAAATAAAATGGGCATGCGATTTCAAATTTGATACAAAGTCACTATTAAAACCTAAATTTGGTACATAGTGATTATCCATTACATCAATATGTAAATGCGTAATACCTAGTGAATCAAGCGTATCTAACGTTTCTTTGATCAAATAAAGATCTGAATTAAACAATGATGGAGACAAAATCATGGTTATCACCTTTATTAGCAGCCCATCAGCATAAAATTAACATTACGGATTCGTTCTCGTAATCTATCCCAGTCAACAAAATAAATTCGCCCTAGTTCGCCCATAAGTGGTTTGCCATCCTTGATGATTAATACTAATGAAAAACTACCAAATAGAGATGATTTAATATGAGCATCGGTATTGAGCATGACCCATTTTTCAGCAGGATAATTGGGATCATTTAAGCTTAAACCAAACTCAATATGCTTTGGCCCTGGACTGTTATATTGATTTTCGCTGGTCATTTTAGGGACTATTTTTTCTAAAATATTATTGATATCAACCTGCAATAACTCATCACCAAAAAAGTTAGTATCATGCATGCATTCATCAAAAAAAAGTGAACATGTCGTATGCGTTGTGGCGATGGTGAGTTGACCATTTTGGATATTTGATTGCTCAATAAAATGGCTTAACTCATCGGTGATATTATGATATGAGTGCCGTCCAGCAACAGTTTGGATTGTTATGGCGTGATGATAAATGTTCATATTGGTATTATCCTTATGTATGTGTCCCATTTACTTTTTTAATGTTTGACTAAATTGCGCAGCAAATGGGACGTTGTTTATACACCTGATTTAATGACGTAGTACTAGATCGCCAAACGTTTTTTTAGTTCAGCAAAAAACTCATTTAATCCAACGCCAGTTAACAAAGGTAACCCATTGATGACTTTATCTTTGATTGAATCTGGCACAATAGTGGTACTGACAACTACATCATATGAATCGATTTTACTTAATTCATCAGCTATTTTTGATTGATAAATTTTTACCTTTCCTGCCAATTTTTCATCATTTAGCCATTTAGTCACTTTACTAACAGCAATAGTTGATGTTGCATGCCCTGCACCACACATAATAAGTAATTTTTTCATCATAATGTTCCTTTTAGTACATTTCGATTTTTTTGATTTTATTGATATAAATTAGTGAGCATAAAATGACTAGCGCTAAACCTATCAATCCGATATAACCAAGATAGTTTAATAACAACACAAATAAGGTGACTGGCCATAAGCCACATAAAATAACTGTGACAATGCCCGCTGTGCCCACATCATAGTTAGCTAAATGGAATACCTCAGTAATAACCGGCGCTAGCCAAGTTGCCATATATAGGCAAATCACTAAATAAATTGTGCCACCAATAATTGAACGAACGATATTTCCATTGAAAAATGGCACCATCAAGCAGATACCAAAAGCATAGAAGGCTAAATCACCAAAAGGTAATACTTTATTACCCGGTAAAATTAAGGCTAATAATAATGAGACCGGAACCATAATTAATGCCGTTGCCATAACAGCGGGATGTCCAACTGTTAATGCGGCATCCATACCAATATTAACTTGTTTGCCATTGAGTTTTTTGCTGGTAAATTCACGAGCAGCTTCAGCAACTGGTAGCAAACCTTCCATAAACATGGCAACCATTTTGGGCATTATTTTCATAATTGCCGCGGTTGAAATTGCTAGCTTACCAATTTGCGGCACATCATAGCCGGCTAAAATCCCCACAACTAAACCAATAATTAAACCAATAACGACCGTATCACCAAAAATACCAAATCTTTTGGTTAGTGTTTCTGAATCGGTATTTAATTGATTAACCCCAGGAATGCGATCAAAGAGCCAATTTAAAGGAATGGCCACAACAGCGCCCGATAGGGCCATTAAGTGAGTAATTGAAATACCCGGATAGCCAAAAAATGAACTGATTGGTTTTTGTAGTAAATCAGCCAAGAACCATTGCAACATAACCGCAGTAATGCACCCAATAATGCCAACCCAGTATAATCCTGTAACTGAATATGCCACTAAGCCTAAAAATATCGCAAACCAGAAATTCCAAATATCAACATTTAAGGTGCGCGTCCAACCGAGTGAAATAAAGATAAAATTAATTATCAACGAGATAGGGATAAGCAGTAATCCCAATGTAGTTGAAAACGCCAATGGACCTCCCACACCACATCCAATATCCATGATACTTAATGATGTGCCATATTGTTCACCCATTCTTTGGATAGCAACACCTAACGTATCGGACAATAAAGCGATCACTAAACCTAAACCAACAATACCGGTACCAACAGTAATACCAGACATAATCGCTTTGGAAAATGGAACCTTAAAAACCAAGGCGATAATAAATATGATGATCGGTAAAAACACTACCCCACCTAAATTTATGAGCCATTGAAAGATGTTAATCACACTATCCATTTTAGAACTCCTTTAAAAAAGTTAATTTTTTATTTAATGCCTGCTTGATTTAAAATTGCGATAAATTCAGTCATTGAACTACACTGTTCTAATTGTTTTATTGCTTGTTCGTTTTGAAATAAATCGATCAAGTTTTGTAAATTTTCAACTTGTTCATGAGGTTGTTTCATGGCAAGCATAAAGATAAATTTGACCGGAATTTTTTCACTGTCATCAGTCATTCCGTTAAAAGTGACGGGTTGTTTTAATGATGCAAAACAAATTTGTGATTGATTAACTTTTGATGAATCCGTATGTGGCAAAGCAAACCCAACAGAATTAACCAATAGACCCGTTGGATATTGTTGTTCTCTTTGTAAAATGCCGTCTAAAAAATCTTGCGTAACTATTCCATTGCTAAATAACATTTGTGCCATTAGCGTCAGAATTTGTTCTTGATTTGATGCCTCGATATTCAAAAGGCATAACTGTTTATCAAAATACATTTTTGGTTCCTTTTTGATTATTTAAAAATGATTTTAGTTGTGTAAAACGAGTGATATTTTTTAACGCTGATATTGCGTGTTTGTTCGAAACAATTTCGTAAATTTCGGTAAATACTTCATTGATACTATTGATGTTATTTTCAGAAAGGCTAACCATAATAATTACGCTAACATCAATAACACCCCATTTGATGGGTTTGCGTAATGTCATAATGGATATACTGGATTTCGTCACAAACATGGGGGACCCATGCGGTAAGGCAATGCCGTTTTCGATAGCGGTGTCACCTATTTCTTCGCGATGTAAAACAGAATCACGGTAGTGATAAGTGACATAACCTTTATCTTCAAGCCGATGTATTAATTGATTAAGACATTCATTTTTATTATCAATATCGACATTTAATTGAATAAGATCAGCAACAACAAATTTTGCCGTGGCTGGATAACAATTTGTTTTATCATAAAAATCAGACTGCTTATTTAACACATAATTGGCATAAGCCTGAATAATATTTTGATAGTCATTGGTATTTAATAATGAGGAAATTTTAACAACTGGTTTATTCAGATTATTGATATCAAGTGTAGTAATAAATAAATCAACATTACTAAGATTGGTCGATGCCAATTTCGAAACTGAATAAACTTCAATATTATCTTTAGAAGGTAATATTTTTCGAACTTTATTAAGTGTTAAATTCGATGAAGAACAACCATATTGACAAATAATCACAATATTATTAGCATCAGCTGCTTTATCTAACGCAATTTGAAAATGAATCAATAAAAATGAGATTTCGTGATCGTTTAAGCGAATATCAAATTTACGTTCTAAATCGGAAAGTGCATACCACAATACGCTAAATAATTTTGAATATTCGTGTTTTATTTCTTTTAGTATAGGATTCATAATACGTATTTGTTTTTGCAAACGGGTAATCATGGGTGGAAAGTGAGATAACAATGAATGGAACAATTTGCTATCTTTCGATAAATCGACTCCTTCAATTTCGCCAATTTTTTTTATAATTTTGCAGATGATTTGTTCATAAAAACTATCATCAACTTTTACCGATTCATCAATGATTCGATGAGCAAAAAATAGCTTACTTAAATATTTAATATCATTAGTTGAAAAATTGATTTTAAAGGTAACTTCGAGTTGTTTAGCAAGATCTGATGCAATTAAATACGATTGCATATAACGGATATGGTTAAATAAAAAATCATCTTCTTCATCAATAGGATAACCGAGTATTAATCGTTTTAACTGTATTGCAATCGATATCAATAACGATGATAAATAATATTCTGACGATTGCTGAACGATTGATTCGTAGTGTGCAAATAATAATTGGCTAATTTGCGTAAAAGAATCATTGTCCATCAATGATTTCATTAATTGATTTAGATAATAACTATCTTGTTTATGAATATATAACAATAAAAAGTGCTTAATTGCGCGCTGAATTTGGTTTTCTTTACCCTCTACAACAATGGCTTTGTGCGTAATATTTAGTAAGACATTTTCAGAGAATAATGAACGGTTAATAAACTCAATATCTTTATGAAGTGATGTTTTACTAACAATATAATCATCAGAGAGCTGTTCTAACGAAACGCTTTCTTGATTTAGCAAACAACGTTTTACAATATCTAATCGGCGATATTGTGGCGTTAATCGACGTGAGTTTTTATTAAAATAGCCATGGCTATTGTTTTGCTCTAGATAACCAATTATCGAATCAATATCGTCTTTATTTCCCATCAGTATTAAACCTTTACGGGGAGATTTTTCGATATAAATATCGTTATTGGGGACGGTTAATAGCTGATCATTTAACTTTTCAATGTCAAAATAAATGGTTTTGGTCGAAATGGATAATTTTGAACTAAAATAGGCAGCAGGTTTAAATTCGGATTCATTAAAAAGTAGTTTCAGTAATTGTATCTGTCTTTCCATTACCAAACTCCTTTTGTCAGTTTTATCGTAATACATTCATAACTTTATGCTTTAAAGTATAATGAGTTCAACAAATTAAGACGATGACATTTTTTTCCAGATTAATCTGGAAAAAAATGTCATTAAGAAAAACTGAAAAAATCCCTGATTGATGATAAGACCTCATGAGGCATTAAATAACATGACACCGATTGAGTATAAAACACTAAAACAAGTAGCATAATTTTCTACGTTAGTTGTGTACTAAGTTAGGGGTATTTACATGGATTACACTAATGAGCTACTCTTGAATTTTTAACTATATAAATACATGTAATTAAAACGCCATAGCTTAACACTTGTTGGCATTATTAATAAAAAAGACCTTTTCCATCAGATAATTGATATTATTTCAATTTGGTGTTTAGATGACTGAATTTGCTTATCAGTTAATGGTTTTACTATCCTAGCCATATATCACCTCAGTTTTAGTAATACGCCGTTTATGACATATGATTTATATTACTAAAATTGGTAATAGCAGCCAAATTAACACGAGCAATAATGAATAATAAGCGTACTTTGTTTTATATAGTTTAATGATTTTATTTATTAAAATGAAAAGTGGTGAAAAGAGATAAAACATTTAATGGTGGCCCCTACTGGACTTGAACCAGTGACCAATCGATTATGAGTCGACTGCTCTGACCAACTGAGCTAAGGGGCCTTTTGTATGTGCTACTGAGTTAGTAGGATTATGATTATAATAGAGTTGAATCAAATTTGCTATAGTTAATTAATAAAATAGGTTGGTTTGATTATTTATTAAACTGCAATTTATTGGATTTTATTCAGATCGAATTACTGATATTTTTTGTTTAATTAAACTGATACAATAATTTGGTTTATTATTGTTCGTTATTTTATTGGTTGAGGGAATGTTATGTCTATTAAAAAATTATTATTTATTGGTGTTACGATGTTTGCAACCTTGTTTTTAGGTGCTTGTAGTGGCTCTAAATATCAACCGACTTCTGCTGGTAGTCAAGTTCAGTTTATGGATACTAAGCCTGCGGCTTCTTGTCAATTATTGGGTAAAGCAGAAGGACGTCGTAGTAGTTTCTTTTCTGGCCTTAAAACTCATAGCGAGCTAATTCGCGATGCAGCTTCTGAGCTGATGAATAAGGCTGCTGCAATGGGGGGGAATGTGATTTATAACGCACAAGATGCTTCTATGCAATATATTTCGGATATAGCGCCAACAGATGCTGTTATGGTTGGTGATGTTTATAGTTGTAAATAAAGCTAGTTAAATAAGAAAGGGAGCTTTGCCTCCCTTTCTTATTGGTATTAATGAATTATAATATCTTGAATTAATTTAACCATTTTGTTTTTCAAATTGCTGCATAAAGTCAATTAAATAATTCACTCCTTCTTGATCCATCGCATTATAAATGGATGCACGCATTCCACCTGCAATACGGTGACCTTTGATGCCAATAATGTTAGCTTGAGTTGCTTCGCTTACAAATTTTTTATCTAGTTCTTCATTTGGCGACAAGAAAGTGACATTCATAATTGATCGATTCGCTGTTGCGACAGCATTTCGATAAAAATCGGATTGATCGATAAATTGGTATAGTAATTGCGCTTTGGCTTGGTTTCGTTGCTGCATTGCTTTTAGTCCGCCAAGGCTTTTTATCCATTTAAACACTAAGCCCGACATATACCATGCAAATGTAGGAGGCGTGTTAAACATGGAATCGTTGTCTAATAAAATTTTGTAATCTAATACTGATGGTAGTATTTTTTGCGCATAACCAATAAGATCTTCACGCACAATAACAATGGTAATGCCTGATGGACCAATATTTTTTTGTGCACCGGCATAAATAATGCCATATCTGCATACATCAATAGGTTGCGATAATATGCATGATGATAAGTCAGCAACCACGGTTTTATTGCCAAAGTTGGGCTCTTCAAAGATTTGAACTCCATCGATTGTTTCGTTTGGGCAATAGTGTACATAGGCGGCATTATCATTTAATTGCCATTCTGACATAGGTTTGATAGCTGTTATTCCATATTCTTTGATAACAACATTTTGTTCATTAATTTGGCAATATTTGCTAGCTTCTTTAGCTGCGCATTGGCTCCAATAACCGCTGTTAATATAGTCTGCACTGGTTTTGTTACCTAAGATGTTTAATGGAACTGCGGCAAATTGTGCTCTGGCACCACCTTGGCAATAAAGGATTTTGTAATTATTAGGGATGTTTAAAATTTCACGCAGGTCGTTAGAGGCTTCAATAGCACATGCATCAAAATCTTTACCTCTATGGCTTAATTCCATAACCGATGCACCTGTATTACGCCAATTTAATAATTCAGTTTGCACTTGCTTTAATACATCAGCAGGCAATTTTGCAGGACCTGCACTAAAGTTATAACTTTTATTCATTGCGATTCACTTTAATCCATTCAAAAAAGTATTCTATTTTTACACTGTATGGACAGATATACAATCAGATTTTTTGTAAAAAAGTTTCAGAAAACCATGTGTTTTAGTATAAAAACACCGGCGAATGCCGGCATGGTTGTAATTAGATTGATGTAAGTGATTATGAAAGTTGTTGCTTAGCAACTTCAATCGCCGATTTTACCTGCTGTAATGCAACGCCGCCTTTCGCACAGCGTTTAGCTAAGCATGATTCTAATGATAATA
This sequence comes from Gilliamella sp. App2-1, assembly GCF_001690255.1. NCBI lineage: Bacteria > Pseudomonadati > Pseudomonadota > Gammaproteobacteria > Orbales > Orbaceae > Gilliamella > Gilliamella sp. App2-1. The sequence goes on along the minus strand of NZ_LZGR01000071.1, from coordinate 73,820 downwards.
TTGAATAGACATCACTATTGATAACAGGGCTGAATTTTTGTAGTTCGGCAAGTGAGAGTTCTTCGAGTGCTTTTTGCTTTGCTATCGCATCAACAACGGCTTCGCCAACAATGTGGTGAGCTTCGCGGAATGGTATGCCTTTGGCAACTAAATAATCAGCAAGTTCAGTTGCATTAGAATAGCCTTGTTTGGCGGCTTCTTGGCAGTTTGTATAGTTAATTTTGATATCTTCTAACACTAGTGTGGCCATATCTAAACATTCTTGCCAAGTGTCGAGCGCATCAAATAGGTGTTCTTTGTCTTCTTGTAGATCTTTATTATAAGCAAGCGGTAAACCTTTGATAGTCATGAGTGTTCCCATTAGAGCCCCCGTAACCCGCCCTACTTTGCCACGAATCAGTTCTAATGCATCAGGATTCTTTTTTTGTGGCATGAGTGAAGATCCTGAAGTCACACGATCTGATAGTTCAACAAAATTGGCTTCGCCACTGTTGAAAATAATAAGATCTTCAGCAAAACGCGATAGGTGTATCATGCCTATTGAGGCGTTATTTAATAATTCAACAATATGATCACGATCAGACACCGAATCTAAACTATTATTCGTTGCTTGAGTAAACCCTAACCAATGCGCCAATTGCTCACGATCCATTGGATAGGCGGTTCCAGCTAATGCACCTGAGCCTAATGGGCTAACGTCTAAGCGTTTTAGTGTATCTTGTAAGCGATTGACATCACGACTTAGCATTTCAAAATAGGCTAAGCACCAGTGTGCAAAGGTGATTGGTTGAGCACGTTGCAAGTGGGTGTAACCGGGCATAATGGCATGTTGATGCTGTTCGGCAGCTATAACCAGAGATTGTTGCAAGTGATTAATCGCACTAATTAAGTAAGGGATTTGATCTTTACACCATAGTTTTAAATCGGTCGTTGATTGGTCGTTACGGCTTCGCCCTGTATGTAATTTTTTACCTAAGTCGCCAATTTTTTCGATCAGTTTTTGTTCGACCCAACTGTGTATATCTTCGGTATCACTTTGTAAAATCTGTTTGGGATCTTGTTTAACCGAAATTAGTAATTCATTTAAGGCTTTTTCTAATTTTTTTTGTTCATCATAAGATATAACGTTAACCGTCACCAATGCTTTTGACCAGGCAATTGAAGCCATGATATCTTGCTCTGCAAGACGATAGTCAAAGCGCAATGAATCATTAAAATGCTTAAATCGTTGATCTGCCGCTTGACTAAAACGTCCACCCCATAATGCCATAATTACCTCAATATTATCTTCAATAATTGCTTAAATAATTTAAATTTTATCAAGAATAAAAATAATATATACAGGATTTAACCTGTATATATTTATAATTATCACTATTTTATTTGCGCATTAGCTTTTACTTTCTCGCTTTTTTGCAGGTTGTTTTTGCTTTTCTTCATTTAATGCACGTATACGTGATGATAACGAGAATAGACGAATAAACCCACCAGCATGGCTATGATCATAAACTTCATCTTCACCAAATGTGGCAAACTCTTCGCTGTATAAGCTATTGGGTGATTGCTTTTGTACCGCAGTTGCATTACCTTTATAAAGTTTAACCACTACTTCGCCTGTCATATCTTGCGCTAAAACTTCGGCTGCGGCTTGAATTGATCGACGATATGGAGAAAACCAGCGCCCATCGTAAACAACGTAAGCCATTTCTAAACCAAGTTGGTCGCGCCATTTAAAGCTGTCACGATCTAAGATTAATTGTTCTAAACCGCGTAATGCTGTCATCATGATTGTGCCACCAGGCGTTTCATAACAACCACGTGATTTAATGCCAACTAGGCGGTTTTCAATAATATCAACTCGTCCAACACCATGTTTTGCACCAATTTTATTTAATGTTGCAACACAGTTGTAAGGCGATAATTTTTTACCATTGACTGAAACCACTTCACCTTTTTCGATGCCAATGGTCACCAATTCTGGTTTGTCTGGCGCTTCTTCTGGCGAAACAGTCCAAGCCCAGCAATCAGCGTTAGCTTGGTTCCATGTGCTTTCTAACACGCCGCCTTCGGTTGAGATATGCCATGCGTTTTCGTCACGGCTGTAAATTTTTTCAACAGTTGCGGTAGTTGGAATTTTACGTACTTTTAAATAATCAATTAATGCTTCACGCGAACGTAGATTCCATTCACGCCAAGGTGCAATCACTTTAAGTTGTGGCGCGAGTGCGGTATAAGTGGTTTCAAAACGTACTTGGTCATTACCTTTACCCGTCGCGCCATGACATAATGTATCAGCGCCAACCGCTAGCGCATATTCAACTTGTGCTTTGGCAATAATTGGACGAGCCATCGAGGTACCAAGATAATAAGTACCTTCGTATAAGGCCCCTGTTTTTAAGACAGGGTACACATAGTCTTTAACAAATTCTTCTCGTAAATCAACAACTTTACAAGCAACTGCACCCGACGCTTTAGCTTTTTTTTCTATATCTTTTAATTCTTTGGGATCTTGACCTACATTAGCAACGAATGCATAAACTTCACACCCTCCATAGTTTTCTTTTAGCCAAGGAATAATCGCCGATGTATCCAAACCACCCGAATAAGCCAATACCACTTTTTTTGTTCCACTTTTTTTCATACTACACCCTTTCTAAATTAACTTATGATAAAAAATGAGTTAAAGACCTCTACTTTTAATCGTTAAATATAGCTAACTAGCTTAATATACTAGCAGCTTAATATTTAAGCTATTATTCTTGTACCTGTAGTACCTGATTGTCCGTTAAATAATTCAATCAGTTGGTCAGACTCTTTCCAACTAGCAATTACAATCGGTCGTCCTAAAGCTTTGGCAGCTTCAAAAGCGGAACTGACTTTTACGATCATGCCTTCTGTAATAATACCTTTGGCAATCAGTTGATCGGCTTGCGATTGCGTTAGTGATTCAATGCGTTGTTTATTTTCGTCAAGTACACCAATCACATCAGACAATAATATTAAGTCAGCATTTAACGTTTTGGCTAGCGCCACCGCAGCATGATCAGCATTGACATTCATCATTTGCCCTGCGTCAGTAATACCAATCGAGCTGATAATGGGTAAGTAACCAGTATTAATAAGTAGATTTATTAACGTAGGATCGCCGGTTTTGGCTTCACCAACATAACCAAGATCTTCCGAAATTTGCTTGACTTCTACACTATTACCATCAGCTAAGCAGAGCCCCACACTGGCTATTTTCTGTTTTTTAGCTTCTGACAATAAGGTGGTATTGGCACTGCCAGCAAGACTACCGACAATAACGTCAATTTGGTCAGCAGGGGTAACTCGTAGTCCATTTCGACGTACCACGGGTAAAGAGAGTCTATCCATTAGTGAATCGACCACTGTACCGCCACCATGCACAATAATTAATGACCGTTGAAAATTCTTTTTATATTTACTAATAACAACAAACAATTTATTTAAGGCATCTTTGTTATCGAGTAATATACCACCAAGCTTTATAATTAATGGTTTCATTTTAGTTTCCTATTAATTTAACTTACTGCTAATTTATTCAATAATTTTTTACAGAATTTAAATATTTCATCCATTTTTATAATAATGATGTAGTTTCATCAAAACCATATCGAATATTCATACACTGCACTGCTTGTGCTGCTGCACCTTTTAATAAGTTGTCTTCAACAGAAATTAATATTAAATGGCGATCTTTTAATACAAAACCAATATCACAATAAGGCAAACCAATGACAGATTTTAATGCCGGCCAATCTTTTTGATAGACTCTGATTAAAGGTTTATTTTGATAATATTTATTTAAAGCCGTAAGAATATCTTGTGATGTTACGCCTTCTTTTACTCGGCAAGTTATAGTGGCATGAATACCTTGTTTAAAACTACCTAAATGAGGTGTAAAGATCACTTCTTGACCTAAATGTGTCGCAATTTCGGGTTGATGGCGATGAGTAAAAAGTCCATAGGCATGTAAGCTCACTTCGCAAAATATATTATTATGCGAAGGTTTTCGCCCTGCCCCACTCACCCCACTCACAGCATTAATAACAGGCCATTGTGAATTATCTAATAGACCCTCCTCGATCAATGGTTTTAGTGGTAATTGTGAAGCTGTAGGGTAACATCCTGGTACAGCAATAAGTTGAGCCTGTTTGATTTGTTCACTATTCCACTCGGCTAAACCATAAACTGCTTTATCTAACCATTTTGGGTATTGATGGTTGAAGCCATAATAATCAGAATAAAAAGTGGCGGAATTGACTCTAAACGCACCGGATAAATCAAAAACGGTACAGCCATGTTCTAAGAAATAAGGGGCTATATTATGACTAACAGCATGTTCAGTAGCTAAAAAAACGATATCGACATCATTAATATAAGCGGAATAATCCGCAGTAGCTATAAGCGGTAAATCAACAACGCCTTTTAACTGAGGGTATAAATCGTAATCAGAGATCAGTTTGCCATCATCTTGGCTGTTTTCTGATACTGTTAAAGCAATAAGTTCTATATTTGGATGCTTATGTAAATAATACACTAATTTTGCGCCAGCATAACCACTCGCTCCAACAATAATTGCCTTTAACATGCTTATCCTTATCTATTTTTTATACAATTATTTGTATATAGTAGGTTATTTATAAGGCTATTACAAGCGCAAAAATGAATTTTTATTCATTTTTTATGAATTTAATTTCATTTTTGGTTTTTGGTTTTTGGTTTTTGGGGAGGATTTTGTCCTAATCTTTTAAGTGAATCTACTTTATTATTTTATTTTCTTGAGTGAATATAAATAAAAGCAAACAACTTTAAATACCTACCGATAAAGATCGGCAGGTAATGCGGTAGGTTATTTTAAAAAACTTGCTGATTTTAATATCGCTATCAATAATTCCCAATAGCGGTAAACACTTTGTATGTTAACTTTTTCGTCTGGTGAATGTGGCGAAACAATCGTTGGTCCAATTGAAATCATATCCATATTTGGATAACTTTGTTTAAATAAACCACATTCAAGCCCTGCATGGATCACCATTATTTTTGCTTGCTGAGAAAAAATTTCGTGATATTTATCTTTGGCTAGTTTTAGTAGTGGTGAATCTAAATTAGGTTCCCACCCTGAATAACCGCCACTTATTTCATAATTGGCATTCACGAGTTGACTAAGAGATATCAATGTTGATACAACGGCATCTTTAGCACTATCAACTTGAGAGCGAATTAAAAAATGGGCATTAAGTTGGTTATCTTCAATATTAACAATACCGAAATTTAGTGATGTTTCAACCACACCATGAAGCCGATCACTCATTCTAACCACACCATTAGGTACTATATTTAACCAATTAATGATCTTATTTTGATGTTCAGTGGTTAATACACGTTTTACTTTATTGGATTCAACCTCCGATAAAGTTATTTCGATAGCAGGCTCTGCATGACCTAACTCACTGTGTAAAATAGTTTGATATTGTTTAACAATAGTTTCTAATTTAGGTAAATCTTGTTTATTTAGTGTGATTTCAGCAAAGGCTTCTCTTGGAATAGCATTGCGCAATGATCCGCCTTTTATATCGGCTAATCTAAACGAGATATCTTGTGAATATTGCGCGAAAAAACGAGCCATTAATTTAATTGCGTTACCACGACCAAGGTGAATATCACAACCTGAATGTCCACCTTTTAACCCTTTAAGCGAAATGCTCATATAACAATCATGTTTTTCAGGTATTACTGCATAAGTAACAGCAAACGTTGTGGTAAAGTCAACACCGCCAGCGCAACCAGTAAATATTTCGCCTTCGTCTTCAGAATCAGTGTTAATTAAATAGTGGCTTTTTAACCAATTAGGTTGTAAACCAAAGGCGCCGTGCATACCGGTTTCTTCTGATACCGTTATCAACACTTCAATCGGCCCATGTTCAACAGCAGGATCGATTAAAACAGCTAACGCAGATGCAAGCCCAACTCCGTTATCTGCCCCTAATGTTGTACCTTTGGCTTTTACCCATTCACCATCAACATAAGCTTGAATTGGGTCGGTTAAAAAATTGTGACTCGTGCCTTCGTTTTTTTGTGGCACCATATCCATGTGTGCTTGTAATACAATCGACGGGCACGCTTCCATGCCTTTGGTAGCGGATTTAGTGAGTAAAATATTACCCACTTGATCAAGTTTACAATCAATATTATGGGTATTAGCAAAATCGACAATATATTTGGTTATCATTTGTTCATGGTGAGATGGATGCGGAATTTTACAGATATCATCAAAAATCTGCCAAACCAATTTGGGTGTTAAGGTAGAAAGCATAATTTAACCTCAATATTAAGTAAGTAATAAATTAATGAGTGGTTTTTTTTTACTAATCACTCTATAATAAGGTGCAATTTTACATCTATTTTTAATCCATTAATATTTATTTATTCGTACATCCGATTAAAATTGCAGGTTACACATGTCAACAGAACAAACTTTATTAACAGAAGCAGAAATCCAAGCAAAAAAACAACACAAAGCAGAACTTATTGCTGAGAAGAAAAAATTCAATGTCACTTGGGAAATGTTACAATCCTATGGACGCCAACTTTCAGAACGCTTATTACCAGCTAATCAATGGAAGGGTATTATTGCCGTTAGTCGTGGCGGATTAGTGCCAGCGGCGATCTTAGCGCGTGAATTAAGTATTCGTTATGTCGATACGGTTTGTATTTCAAGTTACGATCATGATCATCAACGCGAAAAACTAATATTAAAACAGGCAAATGGAGATGGTGAAGGCTTTATTGTCGTTGACGATTTAGTCGATACTGGTAACACCGCTCATACTATCCGCGAAATGTATCCAAAAGCACACTTTGTTACTATTTTTGCAAAACCAGCAGGTAAACCACTTGTTGATGATTATGTTGTTGATATCGATCAAGATACTTGGATCGAACAACCTTGGGATACTGGTGTCATGTTCGTTAAGCCAATTTGTGATCATAAATAATCAATAAGGAAATTAAGGTTGTTATGGCAACTACCGAAAATCTAACGGCACAGATATTTAAACCACAATTTGATTATCCTGAAACATCAACACTCATAAATCGTATCGATAGTAGTGATGGTAGTAGTATTAGTGCGTTAGATGGGGAAATTGATTCAAGATGGTATCGCATTATTAATCCCATTTTGTGGCATTGGCGTGGATTACCTAAATTAGAAGCTGAAGCGGTTTTATCTAAAATTGCCGCTTCAACTAGACATCATACAAATGATAACTGGTTAGACACGGTTGTTGGTTATCAATCTGGTAACTGGGTTTATGAATTTTTAAACCAAGCAGCAATCTGGCAAGCGAAAGCAGAGTCGATTGTTAGAACAAATCTTACCTATGAAGATAAAAATAATTTACTCAATTATTACCTTATAGCCAGTGAATTTTCAAGTATTGCCAGTTATCCCCATTTTAAAAATGATGGTCTGGCAATGTATGCCCAAACTTGTGCTTATCAAGCTTATGCAAAAGCCCTTAATTTTTCACCATTTTTGATTAAGGAACTTGAATTTAAAGTTGATAATCGTCGCGTCAAAGCAATTTTGCATCTACCAAAAACTGGAAAGGCTTGCCCTGTTGTGCTAATTTGTAATGCGCTAGGCAATTTGCAGATCGATTATTATCGTTATTTTAGTGAGTTTTTAGCCCCTCAAGGATTTGCTATGTTAACCGTTGATTTACCGACGATTGGTTATAGCCGTAACTTTGCTTTAACCCAAAATAGTAGCAAAATTCATCAGGCTATATTAGAGCAATTGTCGTCTGTACCATGGATTGATGATCATCGTGTGTTTATTGCAGGTTTTCGGTTTGGTTCGAATATTGCTACACGCTTAGCCTATTTAATGCCAAACAAAATAAGAGGGTTATTTAACTTTACTCCGTTTGTTCATCAAATTTTTGTAGATAATGAGTTGCAAAAAAATCTACCCAATAGTTACAAAGATATGTTAGCGAGTTGCTTAGGACTACCTTCAATATCCAATCAGCAATTAGCGGCTGAATTGAAATATTTTTCACTAAAAAATCAAGGTCTTTTAACACATGCTTGCCATGTACCAGTAATGAATATCATCTTTGAGAATGATAAGCTAAGTAATCTTTGTGAAGCGAAATTGATTCATTCAATTAAGCAAAATAAAATAGTAACAGTGCAAAAAAACCAGTTACAAAAAAGTTTGCATCAAGCTTTAACTCAATCAGTAAAATGGATGGAGTCTAATTTATAATTCACAGCTAAAAATAAGTGCAATGTTATGATCAATAAAAAACAACAAATTGTTGTTGTTAAATTAGGTACCAGTGTGTTAACTGATGGCACAAAACAACTCGATCGGGCACGGATAGTTGAGCTGATAAGGCAGTGTGCGAATTTACATCAAGATGGACATAAAATTATTATTGTTACTTCTGGCGCAATTGCAGCAGGTCGCGAATACTTAAACTTCCCTACTCTACCTAATAATGTTGCATCAAAACAATTGCTCGCATCGGTTGGCCAAAGTAAATTAATACAGCTTTGGGAACAACTGTTTTCTATCTATAAAATCTATATTGGCCAAATGTTACTTACCCGTGCCGACCTTGAAGATCGTGAGCGATTTTTAAATGCGCAAGATGTGTTAAAAGCCATGTTGGATAATCATATCATTCCAGTTATTAATGAAAATGACGCTGTTGCAACCGCCGAAATAAAAGTTGGCGATAATGATAATTTATCAGCGCTAGCCGCTATTTTAGCCGAAGCCGATAAGCTAATTTTATTAACCGACATTGAAGGCCTCTATACAGCCGATCCAAGATCAGATAAAAGTGCCAAGTTAATTCATGAAGTCGATCATATTGATGATAAATTACTCAGCATTGCTGGTGATAGTGTTTCAGGGCTTGGCACTGGTGGTATGACAACAAAACTACAAGCAGCAAAAGTTGCTGGCAGTGCAGGTATTGAAGTTGTGATTGCGGCAGGAAACAGAGCCAATGTCATCATTGATATTATCAATAATCACCCTGTCGGTACGCGATTTATTCCTCAAAAGACGCCATTAGAACATCGAAAACACTGGCTTTTTGGTGCTCCTAAAGCTGGCATAGTACAATTAGATGATGGTGCGGTTAATGCAATATTAAATAATGGTAGTTCACTATTGCCTAAAGGGATTATCAATGTAGAACAAGATTTTTCTCGTGGTGAAGTTATTGATATTTGCGATAAATCCGGTAAACGCATTGCGCGCGGTGTCAGTCGTTATAACAGTGATGCTTTAAGACAAATTGCTGGGCATCATTCTCAAAAAATTAGTCAAATTATTGGTTATGAATATGGACACGTTGCTGTTCACCGTGACGATATGATAATTAAACAATAAACAACAAGGAAAGAAAATTATGGGATTAGCTATTGGTGGAATAATAGCCAATTGGTTGGCAGTATTAATATTTTATCTTAATACTTCATTAAACTATGATGAGGCATCTCGAACACTTTTACCATTTGCTATTATTTCGGTTTTGGTTGCTACTATAGGATTAATTATTGCAACAAACAATAAAAAAATTGGAGGTGTATTAATCATTATAGGTAGTATTTTTTTGTACCATTAGGATTGATTGGTGTTTTCGGTGGAAGAAAAATTATGAGTCAAGAAAATGCAAGATCTTTAGATGAAAGACGCAATTTTTAGAACATAAAAGGACATTGCAATATATAGAATAAAAAAATGGAATCAAAAAATCAAACCATTAAACAATTTTATGCACGATATTTGGCAATGTTCCGTATTTTCGTTTGTATTATTGCTATCATAGTAATGTTAGTCATAGTTCCAGAATTATGGTATAACACTACATTGTTACTATTGGTACTATTGGTACTATTGGTACTAGTCATATCAATTTGGCAATATTTTATGGTATATATTACCATTGGTGAAGATTTTATTACACTCAACCTGCACCAGTAAAAAGCGATATAAGCGTGCTTTTTGATGAAATCAAATCTGTTAGATATGAGCGTAAAAAAATATTTATAGAATACTGTGATAAAATAAGTAAACAGAAATCTACTTTAAAGATATCTTTAAGTGTTTTAAATAATGACACAAAAACAGAACTTTTAAATATTTTACGTACAGTTTTAAAAGATAAAGAGTCATAAATTGATGCTTATTAGAGCAAAGAAGCACTGTTCTTTGCTCTTATTTTCATTCATACAGCAATACTTAAATAGAAAAATATTATTGTTATATCCTACTTAGATTTTACTTCTTTTCAAGAAAAGTATATTTTTGATATCTATCGTCGGCATTAAAGATGAATAAAATGTAGGAAAACACCGAGTAAATAATGAAATAAAAATTTCTTGTCAAATTTCAATATAATATTAACGTTATGCAAAAAATTATTTTAGCGAAAATAACGCTTAACAAGTAGAATTTTAAAAATAAACTTTAGAGACAATAACAATGTTACAACAAATGGGTAAAGCAGCAAAACTTGCATCATACCAATTAGCACAATGCCCCACTTCAACCAAAAATCAAGTTTTAACCATAATTGCAGAGTTATTAGAACAGCATAGTGAAATTATCCTTGAAGCGAATAAACAAGATATCCAAGTTGCTAAAACGCAAAGGTTAAGCGCTGCTATTTTAGATCGTTTATTGTTAACACCTGAACGCTTAGCCTCTATCGCTAATGACCTAAAAAAAGTGGTTTCATTGACAGATCCAATTGGTCAGGTTATTGATGGTTCGACGTTAGACAATAAATTAAAGTTACAACGTCACAGAGTACCACTTGGAGTTATTGGAGTCATTTACGAAGCACGACCAAATGTAACGATTGATATTGCAGCACTTTGCTTAAAAACGGGTAATGCAGCAATATTACGAGGTGGTAAAGAAACAATACATACCAATGCCGCCGCAATCTCAATTATTCAACAGGCTTTATCTCAAGTCGGATTACCCGAAACAGCTATACAGTATATTGATAATCCTGATCGTAAATACATCACTGAATTACTTAAACTCGATAAATATGTCGATATGATCATTCCACGTGGTGGATTAGCTTTACATACATTGTGTCGCGAACATTCAACAATTCCAGTCATTACTGGTGGTATTGGCGTCTGCCATATTTATGTCGACGAAACGGCTGATTTTGATAAAGGTCTTTCTATTATTGTCAATGCTAAAACTCAGCGCCCAAGTACATGTAATGCACTTGAAACATTACTTATACATACAAAAATTGCCAATACATTTTTACCCAAACTTAGCCAAATTATGGCTGATAATGATGTTGTATTACACGCTGATGCAAATGCGTATAAAATCTTAAAATCCGGTATAGCAAATACTTTTGCAGTAAAAGATGATGAGTTACGCCAAGAATGGTTATCAAAAGACTTGAATGTAGTAATTGTCGACTCCCTTGAACACGCGGTGGAACATATTCGTGACTATGGTAGTGGACATTCCGAAGCAATTTTAACGCGTGATTTAGTTAATGCCCAGCAATTCGTCAATTTGGTTGATGCCGCTGCAGTTTATGTCAATGCTTCAACACGCTTTACCGACGGTGGGCAATTTGGTTTAGGTGCAGAAGTAGCTGTTAGTACTCAAAAATTACATGCCCGAGGCCCAATGGGTCTTGAAGCTTTAACTACATATAAGTGGATTGGTTATGGCGATGATTTAATTCGCCAATAACAAAGTAAGATTTAAAATAACTGTTCGGATAACCCGAACAGTTTTTATTGTTCAATTCACTAATCAAAATTACGCATTAATAATGCATAATTAAGATCTATATCTTCAGGTATTGGAATATAAACAATATGACCGTCGCCTAACCCTGCAGGAACGGGTTGTCCTTTTTTGTTTTCCATACGTTCAATGTTGAAGGTTTTATTACCTTTTGGTGTCATCATTTCGACACTATCCCCAACAGAAAATTTATTTTTTACGATAACTTCAGCTAACCCATTTAATCGCTCACCACTAAACTCACCAACAAATTGTTGTCTTTCTGAAACCGAATGGCTATATTCGTAGTTTTGCATTTCTTCATGTTTATGGCGGCGTAAAAATCCTTCGGTATAACCTCGATGAGCAAGTGCATTAAGTTCTTGTAATAAGCGAGGATCAAAAGGTTTACCCTCACTCGCTGCATCAATCGCTTGGCGATATACTTGCGCCGTTCTTGCACAATAATAAAAAGATTTGGTTCTTCCTTCAATTTTGAGCGAATGTACACCAATTTGAGTTAAGTCACCTACTAGCTCCACTGCCCTTAAATCCTTTGAATTCATAATATATGTGCCATGCTCATCTTCAAAAGCCTGCATATATTCGCCAGGGCGCCCTGACTCTTCAAGCATGAATACTTTATTAGTAGTTTGACCAATCCCTAATGCTGGCTCGATTTGTTGCACTGGAATGGGTTCACATTTATGAACAATTTGCCCTACTTCGTTTTCTTTACCTTCAGCAACTTTATATTCCCAACGGCAGGCATTAGTGCATGTACCTTGATTTGAATCACGCTTATTAATATAACCAGAAAGCAAACAGCGCCCAGAATATGCCATACATAGCGCGCCATGAATAAACACTTCTAATTCCATTTCGGGCACTTTTTCACGAATTTCAGCAATTTCATCAAGTGATAATTCACGAGATAACACAACACGAGTTAACCCCATTTGATGCCAAAATTTTACCGTTGCCCAGTTAACTGCGTTAGATTGTACCGATAAATGAATTTCCATATCAGGAAAGTGTTCGCGTACTAACATAATTAAACCTGGATCTGACATAATAAAGGCATCAGGTTTCATATTTACAATTGGTTCTAAATCGCGAATAAAGGTTTTTAACTTAGAGTTGTGTGGTGCTATATTAACCACCACATAAAACTTCTTGCCTTGGGCATGGGCTTCGTTAATGCCGATCGCTAAATTTTCATGATTAAATTCATTATTACGAACCCGTAAACTATATCGGGGTTGCCCTGCATAAACAGCATCTGCACCATATGCAAATGCATAGCGCATATTTTTTAAAGAACCAGCAGGAGAAAGTAATTCTGGTTTTGCATATAAATTTGTCATTAAAAATGCCTCTGATTTCAGGTCAGTATTACTTATTAGTAATAGATTAAGCAAAATAAGATGGGCATTTTACGCTTTAGCCTATCAGTTGGCAAATTTATTATATAGTCAGGCTATTTAACGCTAAAACTACACTCATTAAAAAGTGTTTTTATTAATCAATATGATTAGACTAGCCTCAAACAAATTTACGAATGTTTCTCACTCTTTTAATTTTCAATCATTCTTTTTAGGCAAAACCGCATGGCGCAATACCTATTACAATAATAAAATTAGTTTGAATATAACTTAGCAAAATAGAAATAAATTAAGGAAAAAATTCACAGATTAAATTAATGCTACACAAAGTATTATGGGGACAGTGATTTGAGCATTAGCCCTTGAAAAATAAATATTGCTTCAACATATCAGCCTAATGCTTTATTAAGAAAAGTCATTTATCTTAATAAGTTCTCCCCAGTAGTCAATAATGGTAAATATTCATTCCATCGATATTCTCTAATTGGCATAGGATTAGCCTCTTTAAAATATAAAACTAACGCAGGCTTGATACCATTCCAATTATCTACAAACTCATACCTGATAAGGCAACCATCTTTGATTAACTTCTTCGCTTTCGCATGATAATTAAAGTAGCTCATAGTTAATATTGAAAAGTTAGATTACAAAATTGAAAAAATGTGATTACAAAAAATAGCAAAAGATTGATCGATTGTTTTTAATGGAGGCGCGTCCCGGAGTCGAACCGAGGTAGACGGATTTGCAATCCGCAGCATGGCCACTCTGCCAACGCGCCTTAGAGGTCTATCTGAATAGGGTGCAAATATTAGCACTGGCTTGATTAGCCGTCAAGATTAAATAGATTATAATTACAGCAGTCACTTCATTTTTAATCTATTTATTTTTTGGTACTCAATACCGTTCAAATAGGTTGGTTTTGTAACTTTCCATTAAAAGGGATACTTACAAAATATGATAATTTCCATCAAAACTTAAATCGTATTTTTTCTGTTGTTAGAATTGGATTAAATTTAGGATGTTTTAAGCATTAATTTAATACAAACTCAAAAATTCTATCAAAAATTCTCAGGTGGGTGTATGTTTAAGTATAAAACTTTATTTTTGTTTTGATATATTGGTGCTTCCTCAACTTGGGTTGTTGATAAAGTTCATAAGCACATTCTTTTAGAATTTTATTCGCCATTTTGAGTTTAACATACGCTTTCAGATGAAACATAGAAGAAATTCGAAAACAAAAAAAGAATTGATTATAAAAAAATGGTAAAATGCAATTAGATAGCCAATACTAAAACAAAAGGCTAACATAATTGTTAACGAGTTTACCCTTTAATTATCATGTTTATGAATACTGCCTTATTTATTGCCGATAAGATTGATTTTAGCTATCAGGATTTAGCTGATGCAGTCAGTTATCTTAATGCTGAAGAATTATGTCGCTTTGAGAAAATAAAAATTGACAAAGATAAAATTATTTTTGCTTTATCACGAAAAATATTAAAGCTAGCGCTTGCTCACTATTATCCTCATATTGATAAAAAGGATTGGATTTTTGCACAAAATAGCTATGGCAAACCATATATTAATTCTCCAAAATTACCCGATCCATTGTATTTTAATTTGTCGCATTCTGTAGATGCAATCGCCGTTGCTATAAGTCGCGATAGTGAAGTTGGTGTTGATATTGAAAGAGTCCGTAGCCTTGATAGAGCACAAGTGAAATCGACAGCACATTTAAATATTAGTCAAAACTTCTTTACAGAAAATGAATACCGTAACATCATCAGTTTGACTTATGATGAAGGTTTTTTATTATTTTGGAGGCTCTGGACGATTAAAGAGGCTTATATAAAATATCGAGGAATGGGTCTATCTTTAGGATTAAATTGTATTGACATTGATTTATCTGCAAATTCGATTTTGCTAAATGCCTGTGATGATGAAATTAGTATACATCAGTGGATTAATAACAATTTAATTATCGCATTGTCAGCCGCAAAATCAGTGAATGATATCACCTTATTTCGATACGATATGCAATTAACGTTACATTCAATCGTAAATTATGAATATATTCATAATTGAGTGCTTAAAATAATGACTAATATATGGCTGGTTTGAAAAATGCTCTTTAATACAAAATCAAGCGAATGGTTTGGCACTGATTATACCATGAATATTTATCGTGGTTGTAACTTAGGATATATTTACTGTGATTCGAGAAGTGAGTGTTATCGAATTGATCGCTTCGATAAGGTACAAACGAAAATGTCAGGCATTGTGTGCCTTAAAAATGAGCTGACTCATAAAAAAGTAGCGTGATTGGTTTGGATCTATTTGCGATCCATATAATCATTTAGAAAAGCAGTTGTATATAACCCGATAAGTTTTAGCATTGATTGAACAATATAGATTTGGTACTGCATTGTGTACTAAAAGCCAATGGATATTACGGGATATAGAACTATTAATGCGAATCAATGCCCATTCTTCATTATTAGTCGGATTTTTAATCACGACTTGTGACAATAAATTGAGTAAACAGCTTGAACGGCATGCTTCTTCTACTTCTTAGCGCTTTGTCGCAATGAAGACATTGGCTGAGCAAAACATTTATACCGGAACATTATTAATGCCAGTGTTACCATTTATTACTAGTAATCGTGATGACATCATTAAGATAATTCATGAAACCCACGCAAATAGAGAACAGTTTATTTTTCCTTGCTTTGTTCTAACTTTATGCGATAAACAACGAGATTATTATTATCTTTGGTTAGTAAAACTGTTTCCAGAGCTAAAATCGCTTTATAACCAGACTGTTCAAAATAACTACGTGTGTTATCCAACCTATTACACTTTACACCCATCAACATTTGTAAAAGAGTGTAATAAACTAGGAATTAAATAACACATGGCAGATATTATTGCGGGTTATAAGCACAAACAATATTCTCCACAACTCAATCTATCTTAGCTATTTTGCTCTGTCATTACTGAGTTAGTGGTAAGCAGAGTTAACTTGATACCGCAAGAATGACATTAAGAATCAATAGATTTGAGTAATGTCGCTAAACGACCTGTAGCATTTTTATATGGAGATGCGGTATTTAGCTGAATCATTCGTCCACGCGTATATTTTTCGCACCAGCCTACTCCATATAAGTCGTCGTCGCTAAAACCTTCAATAAGTTTGATGATCTCATTTTTATTATTTTCTAACCGTTGTAATAACACCTTATAATCAGTAATATCTTGATAATCAAGATAAAATTTTTGCGCCAACTTCCCCATTTCATTCCATTTAAAGCCTACTTCTGGAAAAACGATCTCATTTCCATTCGCTTCTTTTACATGCCAAGATAAAACTAATTCTCCCCAGCCTATTAAGTAAGAAACTAATTGTGCAACACTCATAGTCGTGCCTTTGACATGCCCCTCCATTATGGGTTGAAAGACCCTTTGTGCAGGTACTGCTGCTAGCTTTTTGACTAACGAAGCATAGTTTTTATTAATCGCTTCAATTAACTCACTTTTAGATTCAGGTATTGCCATAATATCCTCCCAGCACATTAATGATAATTTATCTTAACTATATAAATAGACGGAGTATTATTCCATTTTTATCACTTCGGTTATGATTTGATTAACGATATGAACGACCTCTTTGTATTTTTTATCGACAAAAAAGTGATCCGCTTGAGGAAAAATAATCGTTTTTGTTTCTTGATCGGTGAATTTCTCCCATTGTGGCAGTTCTTCAAAAGTTACTAAACTGTCAGCATCACCATGCAATAATACTATAGGGCAACTTAATAGTTGCGGTTTAGTTTGATAATTATATTGCTCGTAGAGTCTATAATCATTCTTGATGATTGGGGTAAAGATGTCCATTAGTTCTTTGTTACGAAACACATCACCCGACATACCACCTAATTTAGCAATTTCACGCATAAACTCTGCATCTGCAAGGGTATGTAATATAGTTTCATCATGCATTCGATCGGGCGGACGAGAACCAGAAAAAAAGACAACTTTCGGCATAGGGTGCCCGTGTTGTAAAATATAATGGATCAGTTCAAACGCCATTAACCCTCCAAGGCTATGACCAAAAATTACATACGCACTACCATCATAATGGGTTATAAATTGTTGGTAAAGATCTTCGATAGCATCGTCCATAGTTTTAGAAAGGGGTTGACGAATCCTAGCACCTCTTCCAGCAGGTTCTAGCGGGACTAACGTGATGTTTTCTACCAGTTCCTTACGCCATTTAAAATAAATTGACGCTGAACCGCCTGAATATGGGATACAAAACAAACTAATATTAATCATTATTTAATTCCTCATTGAGAGAGATTTTCTTTTTAATGCGATGATTCAGGGTTAATAAAATCGTCAAAATCACGATATAAATTAACACAACTGATAACGTGGATGGCAACCATAATAAGGTGAAATGCCAATTAACAGCAAAAAAGAAGCCTGGTATTACATAGAATATACCGGCGATCACTAGTGGGGCTAATAGAACAATTAAGCAATCTCGATAGCTCAATGTTAGCATACCATTACGACGTCGATAACGATAGATCCTAATCCCCATACGCACCCCAACTACTATAATCATGATCAGTAAAATCGTTGACAAAATGCTAAAAATGAAGTCAATAAATAGGATGAGATCTTTAACGTCGTCGCGATATTGTTGATTATGCAAATAGCTATCAATATCAGAACATAATTGCAATATGATATTTGTGTTAATATTTGCTAAGGCAACAATACCGATCTGTTCATCGGGTCGTAAAGCTAGGCATGATGAGAAATTAGGGTTTTGCCCACCATGATTGATATATGTCCCCTGACGTTGCTCAATAAACCAACCACTAGCATATAAAATATGATTGTCACCATTTACAGGTATATCAAGATTCCCTTGCAAACTTTGATCAATGGCGCGACGTAATATCGGCGTGAGTTTATTTGCATAAAGTAAACGGTCCATCCACTTTTCCATATCGGTTAAGGTACTATGAATATAAGCTGATGGCACATGATTATGCGCAATTGGCGCATCAAGTTCTATCGGATAACCAAAACGAACTTTATAGCCTTTGGCTTTGTTAACGATCTGTTCTCCATCAGAAACCGCGACAGTATCTGACATCCCAAATGGTTGAGTGATAAGGGTTGCAATCGCATGACGGTAGCTTTGGCCGGTTACCTTTTCAATCACTGCACCTAATACATCATAATTGGCTGAAGCATAAAAATAGCGTGATTTGGGTTTGAATTTCAGATTAACGCCTTGTAATTGTTGTTCAACTGTGTGTGAGCTGGGGATTTCTAAGTAGGATAAGGTTGAAAACGGTAAACCTGAGGTATGATACAAAAAATCCTCGATATCCAATTTAACAGGTCGATCTTGATAAAGTAAGGTGAGATTCGGCAAATATTGGCGAATATCATCATTAAGGGATAGTTTACCTTGTTCAGCCAGTATTTGAATGGCCAATCCGGTAAAGGCCTTGCTCATGGAGCCAATTTCATAAACTGTATCAGCCGTATTTTCGTTTTGCTTTTGCAAATCAGAAAACCCATAGATAAATCGTTGAAATTTATCATTAAATTTAATGCTAACAGCTAATGCCGGTACTTTTCCCATTAACATTCTGCTTTGAATTAGCTCAGCTAATTCAGCATTTTGTATATGTTGCTCTGGGCTACTATTGGCTAGAGAATTGATACTAAATAAACACAAGAAGCAAACCAGTACAAAATAGCTATTCAAAAGGTTTATTTGTTTCATCATACACCTCCAAATTCAACTTATAAAATGTTGTCAACACATTGAGCGATATAAGCGGTATGATCTTTAATACAAGGCATAGCGTAAATATCATTTGCGGTTAAAGCCGTTTTATAGATAAAATTGCATCGATTAATAAAAGAAATAATATGCAAGGAAGTTGCGCCATATTCAAAGATGGTTTCTTTTTCACTATATTTGTCGATACATAATAAAGTACACCACATTTTCTTTACAAAATCCTCGACTGATGTATAACTTACTAATAACGTGCCGTGTTGATTTTCAACATCAGATTGAATTTCATAGCGAATACGATCAAATTGGTAGCCCGGTAAACCAATCGTGCTACCAGCATCGGGTGTAGGTAATCGACTAACAATACCAAATTGCCATAGTGTAGCTAATAATGAATAGATATCTTGTGACATTGTTTGATTAAATACTGTGCACAATATATCTTTCCCAATCCAGCCACTGTTTTGTTGATAAAGAGCACTAAATTCACTTGGTGTGCCGATTTCTATCATGATTACACCGGGAGATAAGGCTATTTCCTCTAGTTTTACACGCAATGCATCCTCGATTAAAGGCACGCTCTCTGGTGTTACAGGTAGTTTTTTTAACTGTAAAATTACTTCTTCAAGGGTAATGGTATGGGAAATATAATCAGCAGTAATTTTACCAGCCTGATTACCTAATACATCATCAGGGATGATACCTTGATCGATCAACCACTTTGCTAAACTGGCTTGATAAATAAAATGGCGTAATTGAATCGTCCATGTAGTTGTTGACCATAAAAGATCAATTTCCGCCACCAGCTGATCATGATGCTGTTTAAGCGCCGGCTGATAGCTCATTAGATGGATCATGTTATTTTCCAGCGCTTGATCGTAAGCAGAAAATAATAATATGACTTTTTTCTCAGCATTAAGCGTAATGGTACCGGCAATATTCTGCTTAAGCACTAATTGCTCACGCAGTTCATCCAGGCTATGCGCTACAATTGCACAGCGATATGTAAAATGGGCGCGCCGCTCGTTAAGTGTATAAGCAATTCGAGCAATATCTTCTTCACGATAATTACCTAGTTCTTCAATATATACCTTAAGTAAGCGGTTAAGCGATAACGCCGATTTAGCACTAAATGGAAAGATATATCTTTCTTGTGCAGGGGATTTCTCGGGGGGATTCGTAGGCCAATTTTGGATAATCAATTGAACATTAGTCCCTCCTAATCCAAATGAGCTCACAGCTACCAACTGTTTTTGTTCCGGTGGTAACAACGTAATGCAATTACTTATGTAAAATGGCGTATTTGGCTGCAATAACATTTTATGTTTGCGCTGAAGATTAATTTGCGCCGGTATCTTTTGTGTATATAAAGCTAATGAGGTTTTAATCAGACTGGCAATCCCTGATGCTACGCCAAGATGCCCTATGTTCGCTTTCACGGAACTAATTTGAATACTGTGTGGCGCACATTCTGCAGCAAAGACTTTATGTAGTGCATCCAGTTCAATTTCATCACCCAGTGGAGTACCTGTACCATGCGTTTCGATCATTGTGATATCAGTTGGACTAATTTCTGCGGCATTGAGTGCCATTTTAATGACTTCTGTTTGCCCTTCAACACTTGGCGCCACAAATCCGACACGCCGTGACCCATCATTATTGGCAGCGCCCCCCTTAATGACAGCATAAACTGTATCTTCATCACGCAAAGCATCTTCCAAACGTTTAAGTACCACAACACCGACACCACTGCTGTAAACAGTGCCGGTCGAATCAGCACTAAATGCAGCACAATGCCCTGTTTGTGACATTAGCTTATCACCAGTTGGGCTATAGCCACTTTCTTGTAGAAAACCGAGTGTTACGCCACCCGCTAGCGCCATATCAGCCTGAAATGTAATTAAGCCATCGCAGGCTAATTGGGTAGCCATTAATGAACTGGAACATGCCGTTTGTACACTCACCGCTGGGCCGTTAAGCCCCAATTTATAAGCGACAAATGAGCTTAAATAGTCCTTTTCATTACCGATTTGGGTTTGTAAATACCGTTTATCCTGACTGGCTTTAAGATAGGGATAGACCCTATCCATTAAATAGCTATTGGCATAAGTTGTACCATATACCCCTACCCGTTTGATCCGTCCGGGAACATAGCCTGAGTGCTCTAAGGCATTATAACAACACTCCAAAAATACTCGATGCTGAGGATCCATAAGTATGGCCTCACCTGGTGGAATATTAAAAAATGCTGCATCAAAATCATAGGGATCAGAAATCATATTTCGCAGACTAATCCACGGTTCTTTGTGTTGGTTTTTAACAATTTTTGGCTTGGTTAATTCCTCGCCTGCTAACAAGGACTTCCACCATTGAGTTACTGATTCTGCTCCAGCAAAACGACCACTCATACCAATAATAGCAATATCTAATGCATCGCAAGAAAATTCATTTTTAATCATTTTTCATATTCCCTTGTTAACCCAACATAACTATAAACTCCATAATGCTGTTGTATCCATATTCCCATCAGTTCCTTTGCCTTGGTGTTGTAACCATATATCTAAATTGATTAAACTGTTTTTATAGCGTGCTATCACTCGCTGTACTTCGTTTAACGTGATTAGTCTTGGATCAAAACGGCAATAAAAAGCAAGTTTGTCATTGGCTCTGAGCGAAAGATTTAGCTCTAAAGTACAACCTGGATGATTTTCAGGGTCGCTATAAATTGCACTGCGCTGATGATCAATTTTAAAATGCGTTAACGGTGGATTGAATTCCCTTCCAATGTAATTCAGTCGTATCCCTGATTGTAACGAACTAGTTAATTGTTGCTGCATATGAAGCACACCATAATCACCACCATTATTCGGACATTGTATTAATTGCTGCCTGATGTCAGGTAATAAAACAGCGAAATCATTAGTCAATGGGATCACACAAGGATAAAATGCGGTAAACCAACCAACTGTATCGGTAATGTCAGGCTCATCCGACCAACAACCACGCCCTACCCCTTCCATATCAATACGACAATGACTTTGCTTGCTATAGTGGGCTAAAACCGGTACCAAAGCGGTGAGTAAGCGCGCTTCTCCTTCGCGCATGGCATTATCTCGGTTATTAAGTAATAATCTACCAACACAGGTATGCCTGAATTCATCACGCCATATTCGAGTATAAGGTTTTGCTGGATTTGCATCAGTTACCGCCGGAAATAGTAATGGTTCTGTTTGATCTTGAGTTTGCCAATAGTATTGTATTTCCGAAGAAACGTGTTTAGTAACTAAATAGCGGCTCCATTTTTGTAATCCTTGATTATAAGGCTGCTCTACAACATTAAATGCCATATCTAAAGCACTGAGAATCAAGTACCAAGAATGAATATCTACCGCTAAATGATGCGCGCACAGAATTAGCTTATCATTTTGTTGATTATTAGTTGTCAAATATGTGGCAGCAAATAACTTACCTTTTTCCACATCAATTGTTTGATTAATTTGATGAATAACCTCATCTAAGGTTAACTGTGCTTCACTCATTTGCATTAATAAACCGTTAGGATAGCAAGTTTGGCAATCAAGAATTGTTAGCAAACCATCCTCATTAAACCGACTTCGTAAAACTGGTTGCTGGGCAATGATCGCCAGTAAACGTTGTTCAAGTTCGGTAACCGATAGAGGCAAACAAATATCCAATACAATCAAATGGTTATAAAAATTTCGATTACTCAACGCTAAACGATTAAACCAATGCACCGCAGGCAGATTTACCTCGTTAGATAGTTCAGTGTGTGTATTCGTTGATGGGTCATAGTGACTTATAATATACTCACCTATACGCTGCACCGTGCTACACTCCATAACTTGCACACCGGGAATTGACCAACCACGTTTACGTAGTTCAGCAGCTATTTGGATACTCTTGATTGAGTCTAATCCTAGTAAGTAGAGATTATCACTATCGGTAAAATGTTGCTGTTCTAAAACTTTTCCAACGATGTCACGTACATTATGCCATATAACTTTATCATGCGACTGTGGCTTATCTTGAAGTTCCATCAGCGATGAAATTTTCGCAGCATGTTGGGTTAATTGTTGAATATCGACTTTACCATTTATGGATAGCGGTAACACAGGTATTGCAATGCACTGTTGTGGTAGCATGTAAGTTGGCAATTTCTTTCTCAAATACTGCATAACCAATTGGGTATTGACGGTTTCTGGTGTGACCCAAGCCAATAAAGTACTTGGATTGCCTTTAGCATCATTCACTACAGCAACGGCTTGCGCTGTTACTTGTGGAGCTGAGAGTAAAGCCTGTTCAATTTCCGATTGTTCTATACGATAACCATTGATTTTAATCTGACCATCACTACGACCAAGATAAACTAGTGTATCAGCATTGAGTGCATACCCAATATCACCGCTACGATAACCGATAACATGGTTAGATTGATCGAACAGAAATGCGACAGCAGTTTGTTGAGGTGCGCCAATATAACCCTGAGTGACGGATGCTCCATAAATCACTATTTCACCAGATTCTCCTTCCGGAACTAAACATCCCCAAGGTGAACATAACACTATTTGACAACCATCAATCGCTCGACCAATGGGCACCGATACCAGATTTTCCTCACCTGTATAACGATAAATCATACAACCCACAGTTGCTTCGGTTGGACCGTATTCGTTATAAATTGTAGCATTTGGGAATAATTTAGCGGCTTTATGAGCAAGTTCAAGTTTAAAATCCTCCCCACCAACCACAACCGTTCGCATATGCTGGCTCTGTATACCTGCAACACACAATAAACGCAAATGTGCCGGTGTAAGTTTTATAAAAGTATTGGGTTGTTCAATTACCGCTCTGTGTAAAAGCGCTTCGCTCTCAGCCTGGCGGCAAATATTGATGCAAGCACCAACACTAAGTGGCGCAAATAGGCTCGTAATGGTTAAATCAAATGATAATGATGAATAGAGAGGGACTTGGTCGTTAGCGTTAAAATACTGTTTAATAGCAAAATCCAGATAATTCGCTAAATTAGCGTGTGTTACTTGTACCCCTTTCGGTTCCCCTGTTGAACCAGAGGTAAATAAAATATAGGCTAAATCGTCGCCGTTAACAACGATTGGCAAAAATGGCAATGCATTACCAATGCTGTCACCAAGGTCAGAAAGTAACGATGCTGGATGATCGAGCATAGACACCAATTCACAACTACCTTTATCATAAAGGATATGAGCAACCTGCGATTTTTGGCATAATAGGCGTAATCTGTCTATTGGTAATTCGGGATTAAGCGGTAAAAAAGCAGCCCCACACTGCACTATACCTAATATAGCAATGACAGTACTGGCACAGCGTTCTGCTAATATTCCAACAACACTACCACGCCCGATTCCTTGTAGAGAAAGTTTCTGCGCCATACAAGTCGCTTTATCAGATAATTGGCGATATGACAAGCTTACTGCATTATCATTTATCGCAGTACGTTCAGGTTGTTGGTTAACTTGAGCATTAAACAGATCATTAAACAATGGACGATCAATAGCATGATTAAGTTGTGTGCTCGGTTTAGGATAAACGCATAAATCAATCAAATTTGCTTCTGGTTGAGCATCTATGGCTATAATTAGATCCAATAATCCTGTTTGTAATGCTTGTAACTGGCGTAGTTCAAACTCGCTATCTAGCGCCTCAATAGCGAGTTTAAGGCTTTCTTTATGAGAGTTGACAGTTTGTAAAACTAGTTGCAATTTGTAGGATTGTTGATTGCTATAACACGCCTCAATATGTTGACTATTTCCCATGAAATCGCGTTCATAGGTAAAATTGTAGAAATTAACACAGTAGTCAAATGCACGCAGATGATTACCACCATACTTAGCCAGATCTTGATTAAACAGAATTGAGGGATATTTACTATGTTTAAATCCACTTTCCATTGCTGTTTTTATTCGCATCGTCAGTTCAGCGAAGGTAAGATTACTATTGAGTCGATAGGCCAATGGCATGTGATTTGTAAACATACCAAAACAGCGTTTAGCCTCACGTGAAAAACGATTAAATAGCGGTAACCCAATTACGCCTTTTTCCTCCCCCCATACCCGTGCACGATAAAGAGCAAAAAGTGCAACAAATAGTAGATTTAATGAACAACTATAACGATCACATAGTCGATAGATACGATCGATCATGTCATGCGCTAACCAAGTAGTACAAGCAATCCCATTAGTTTCGGTGATCGGTTTTTTTTCTGGAAAACAATCTATATATTCATTGATGTAATTCTTCCACCATTGGCGATCGGCAATAAAACGTGCGGAATTTTGATAGTCCTGTTGTTGCGCTAAAAATCGAGGATAGGATGGTGGGAGAGGATCAGTCCATTGCTGATTTGGATGTTCGTACGCCCATTTTAGATGATCAGTTAATAACGACATGGACCAACCATCGACTATGGCATGATGTGCTTTAACGAAATAACCTCCTTGTTGCTCACCACAACTAAATGAAATCAATTCAAAAAGATCATTTTCTCGTAAGATAAAAGGCTGAGCAAATAACTTTCTTTGAAAATTTGCAAACTCAGCTGGATAAGCTTGTTGCGCTATTATCGGCTCACTAAATGTGATGTGACGGAACGTTCGTGGTTCGAAAGGCAGTATTTGGCTAGAGATTTGACCGTCTGCTTGTACAAACTGCATCCGTAAAGCATCAAAATGCCGTATAGCCGATTGCATGGCATTATGTAAACGTGCAATATCAATTTTACCGTTGATAATACAGATACCACCGATAATATTAACGCTACTTTCTGGATAAAGCTGTTCAATAATCCAACATTGTTGTTGTGACCACATTAAGGGATAGAAGAATTTCATCATGAAACCTCCTTGCTTAATTGTTGTGCATTCAAACACTGCTCATTCCAAGCCACTAAACGCGGTGACATTCTTAATAACCAAAAAGCTAATAAAGCAGAAATAAAGGTACCACTCATAGCACCAAAGTAGACACCAATAATGCCCATATCCAAGCTAAAGGTTAATAAATATACGGCTGGCACTGAGATAAACACATGTCGTATTAAGGTAATGAAAACCGAATACCAAGATTTACCAATCGCTTGGTAGTATTCGCTCGCTAATAGACTAATAGCAATAAACGGCAGTGCCAATTCCATAATTCGAATTTGTAAAATTGCATAATGACAGGTCTCTTCTGATTGGGTGAAAAGAGGATAAACATATGGAGCTAAAATAATATGGATAATCGACAATGCCAACACTACGGAGAAGGCTAAAATCATGCTGACACGATAGGCTTTAAGGGTTCGTTCAATTTTACCACGTCCCCAATTTTGTCCGACGATCGTCAGTAATGCTGCGGCAATAGCTAACATCGGAGTCATGATAAAATAGTCGATACGTCCAGTAAGAGTAAAAGCAGCCATAGCGTTAACATCTAATCTGACAATGAAAAAGTTATAAATAATAATCCCGACTGAAATGATAATTTGCATGAGCATTTGCGCTAAACCGACCGATAGAATCTGCTTATAGGTTAACCAAGACAAATGACGAAAACAGAATTTATATTTAAAACCAGCTTGTAAAGAGGGTAAAGATAATACGAAGTAGCTCACAACGATAATTTGTGCTATGAATGACGCTAATGCCACCCCTTTGACTCCAAAATCAAAAATAAAAATCATGATCGGATCAAGGATAATATTAATTATTGCTCCCAATAACGAAGCTTTCATAATAATCAGTGTTTTACCAGCACCTTGGAATAACCCCATCATTGCTCCTCCGAACAAAATGCTAAACACCGTTGGTAAGGAGTAATAATAGAAATCTGCTGCATAAAGAAAAATCATATCATTAGCGCCCAAACCGCGTAAGAGAGGTTCGGCAAAAAGATAAGCAAAAACACCAAGGACTACCGTAAAGAAGATAACAATTGTCATACCGACTGACAATATCTGTTGTGCTCTTTCAAAATGACGCATACCTGTCGCGCGTGAAAGTAAGGAACCTATACCGATCTGAATACCGTTGGCAATGGCATACAGAACCATACCAATCGGGAAAATTAGCCCTACCCCTGCAATAATGGCACCACTACCTGTATCAATATGACTGAGCCAAAAAATGTCAGCGACGGTGTAAGTTACTTGGGTTAACATGCCGATAAACATCGGTAAGGCTAACCGAATAATTAGAGTATAGAGTGATCCGTCATACATCCCAGGTATACTGTAGTTGCTTGTTGCGGAATGGTTCTCATCTGTTTCAACTTTATCTGAAAACATATTTATTCCTTAATTTGTTATACATTAATTCCATTAATTTAAATTGTGCATATTGCGTTATTAATATCCATTTGGTTTTGCAAACCCCCCTGTAATACCTTCACAAAATTCGGCAAAATCTATGGTGATGTCATCATTAAAATGACCAGAAACGATCTGAATAGCGCACGGCAGCTCGCCATCTTGTTTTGCCAGTGGATAGATAGTTGCAGGCAGTCCAAATACGGTCGGTAACATATTCCAAAACAAATGTTCGTTATAACCATGGGCAACACCATTAATTTTTAGTTTGCGTTTATTTACCGGTTGTTGCATATGGTGAAAAGCCACTACTGGGCTAACTGGCATCAGCAGAATGTCATAATGTGAAAACAGTTCTTTTAATAGATTACTATATTGCTCTCGCAATCGATCCGTTGTGTCTTGTTCATTAATATCATTAGTCATACCTTTATAATAGCTAGCCATTCCTTCTGGAACATCTTGAACATGACTTAATAACCGATAACCAAGTGAAGCCAATCCTGCAGTCAAACGTTGGCGCGCATTTAACGCTGTTCCCACTAGGCGACCACTAAGTTTGACCGATACATCAAATAATTGCTCTGGATCAATGCCTGCAGGCATCGCTTCATCAATTTCAATCCCGAATTGTGCTTTAAGTATTTCAATAAAATTCCGAAAACGCTCAGCCACTTGGTCATCAAGTGGATGGTTTACTGCATTAAACCAAGTACAAATGCGATACTTTTTATGGGCATGATAGCGACTAAAATCCGGAATGCGCGGTGGTTTAACCCAAAATGAATTTAGTGCCTGCATCATTAAACGTAAATCAGCAGCACAACGTGCCATTGGTCCAGAGGTGGACAAATCTGGCTCTGTAGTATCGTGTGGACCACCGCCCGGTATATGACCACGCACAGACATCAATCCGAGACTACAGCGATGGGCATAGACACCAGTATAGTGCGCTGGCACTCGCATCGAACCAAATAGATCACTGCCAAACTCTACCGGTGTAAAATCAGCGGCTAATGCGACCGCTGCCCCACCGGATGAGCCTCCTGGAGAACGTTGCAGATCCCATGGGCTATTGGTCGTACCATAAAGATCGTTATAAGTTTGCCAGTCCGCAGTCATTGTCGGAACGTTAGTTTTACCTATAAAAATTGCACCAGCAGCACGTAAGCGAGCAATGGATGGCGCATCTTGCACTGCACGGTTATTTTTTAAGTGATTGGCGCCAGAGGTAGTTAGCCAACCTCTCACATCAAAGGAGTCTTTGATAGTACAAGGCAATCCATGCAATATCCCAACGGCTTTGCCTGCTTGACGATCTTTGTCGGCTTGCTCTGCATCCTTGAGAGCAGATGCTTTGTTATGTTGTACAACTGCATTTAATGCCTCATTAAATTTAGCTATACGATCAAAGTAATATTCAACTAATGCCACCGAGGTCGTTTCACCATTTGCCAATTGAGCAAGTAATTCCGTGGCAGTACGATACTGAGAATGATCACTCATTGGTCACTTCCTTCGGTTTGGCGTTTACGACGCAAGGCAAGATTGCCACGTGCACTGCTAATATTAGGTGATTGTCCATTGTTCTCTTCGGGCTCCGATGAGTCATTTTGTAGCGATTCGATGTAGTGGGATACTTCAATGATATTTGGCAAACGGAACAGATCCACAATTGGAATTTCCTGTGCCGTCATCTGTTCAAGAGCTTGTTGAATACGCACTAATTCAATAGAGCTTCCCCCCATAGAGAAGAAGTCATCCTCTACCGTTAACTGATTAACCCCAAGGACGTCTTGCCATAATGCTAACAACTGTTTTTGCAATTCAGTCACTTCATGATTTTGCACTCTAGCCGCCGTTTGATGCGCAAGCTGTTCTGCTTGTTTTATCAAGGTGTTACGGTCCAATTTACCGTTGGCATTTAATGGGAAATCTGCCGCAAGGACTATATTAGTTGGCAACATGTAATCTGGTAATTGCTGTTTAAGTCCATTCATGATGACATCTTTAAATGCCTGAGTATCAATCGGAGCATTTGCTTTACTATCTGTTGATTTTTCGTAAGTCGAAAAGTCCTTTAATAAGGCTGTTTGTGTAAAGGCATCTTCTCCAACAAGTCCACCCACGGTACAATGGATATAACGATGAGTTGGCGATAGTTGGAAATGTTCGGCGACTTTAGTAAAAGTCGCCATACCCAATTGACATAAGCCTAATCCATATTCTGGTGCACCATCCTCCAGCAATTGGCATAAAGTGCCCGCTTCCATGATAGAAAAATGCCAGCCAGCTTCTTCACCATAAAGTGGTTGAATTGCCGCCATATCGGCAATCATGAAGATTGAAAAGGCTGCCCGCTCAGCGATTGAGCGATTTGGTCCGACATGGAAGTCTTGATTTAATGTTACATTTGGTGCTATTGGCATTAAACTACCTTCACGAGGATTAAGGTAATAAATGCCAAACACTCCCTCTTCAATCTTATCTGGATGGAGATAGATATAGGTTTGCACTGGATATAATCCCCCTGCAGAGGCATAATTATATTTCGCAAACGGCAAGCCTGGAATTCTGACCTGAACTAACTTATTCAACAATAAACCTAATTGGTTTAAAGAGATCTTTTGCTCAATGAAGTTACGATAACTGCGACGCCTAATGTAGGCTGCTGTGTCGGTTGGAGCCGGTAAAGTCAACGCTTTACCATTGACTTTGCGAATGTGCAGCTCTTTCAATTTAAAGGCC
Organism: Gilliamella sp. App2-1; assembly: GCF_001690255.1. Lineage (NCBI taxonomy): Bacteria > Pseudomonadati > Pseudomonadota > Gammaproteobacteria > Orbales > Orbaceae > Gilliamella > Gilliamella sp. App2-1. Next base: position 43,689 of record NZ_LZGR01000071.1, on the reverse strand, counting down.
AAACGTTCAGCCGGATTAGTAATAATTCCTTGGACAGCAGCTTGTTCTTGTGCTTCTTTTTCGTGCAGTGCATGAGCTTTGTCACGATCATACAATTTTGCAAATGCGATCAAGCGTTTATTTTCGCGACTGCCGACAGCCACAACAACCGACTGTTCAATATCTTGATGATTTTCAATGCAGCGCTCAATTTCGCTTAACTCAACTCTAAATCCGTTAACTTTAACCTGATTATCTTTGCGACCTAAAAACTCCACTTGACCATCGCTAAAATAGCGACCTAAGTCACCAGTACGGTAAATGCGCTCTACATTATCATTACACCATACAAAACTGGCGGCAGTTTTATCTGGATCATTGAGATAACCTTGTGCTAGACCCATACCACCAATGCAAATTTCACCTTCAACTCCAATAGGACACTCTTCTAACTTGTCATTTAGGACATAAATTGGTTGATTCTGTAGACCTCGCCCGTACGGTATACTCTTCCATTCTACTTCGACTTTATCCACCGGATAGAAAATCGACCAAATGGCGCACTCGGTAGCTCCACCTAAGCTAATAATCGTCATATCTTGATTTAGTCGTGATCGCATTTGCGCGGGTAACGTTAATGGAATCCAATCACCACTGAGCAATGCTAGGCGTAATTCTGGGCAGCGACCGGCACTATTACTGAGGTATTCACATAACATCTGCATCAGTGCTGGTACTGAGTTCCATACTGTGACATCTCCCAGATCAAGCATATCCAGCCAATGCCTTGGATCTTTTTCATGCCCTGCATCCGGTAACACTAATGATGCTCCTACCATAAATGGAGCAAAAGCATCGTACACAGACAAATCAAAGCTCAAAGATGATAAACCAAATACCCGATCATTAGCTTCTACATTGAAGCGACTATTGATATCTTCCAAGGTATTCATCGCAGCACGATGATCGATCATTACTCCTTTTGGTGTACCAGTTGAGCCAGAAGTAAAGATGATATATGCCACATCGGTAACATCAGCAGTTTCGGTGACCAATGGTGTTAATGGCGCGGCAAGCATTTGTTCAGTCACCACAACTACCGGTAAATTAGACGGATTGACTAATTCAATGTCTAGTTGCGTAACGAATGCTCCAGCATCACTTTCATTTAGAATCAAGGATTGCCGTTGTACTGGCAGAGATGGATCAATTGGCACATAGGCTGCACCTAATCGTAAAATGCCATGTACTGCGGCGATTTGTTGCCAACCTTTTTTCATTACTACCACAACCCGATCACCTCGTTTTATACCTTGTGCTTGTAGAGCGTGCGCAACTTCATTAGCGGCGTTGGAAAGTTGACGGTAAGTTAGCGTCTGTTGGGCCGTAATCAAAGCTGTTATATCTGGTGTTATTTCGGCCTGATTTAATAATCCATGATGCATCAACGCTGTCGGTGCCGGGGTTTGTTCTACTGGTGCACTAACGCTAGGTAAACCAAGAATATCTTGCGTCAAATTCCAACTCTGTGGACGGGTCGCTAGTGTTTTTAATAAAGCGCAATAACATTGGAACATTTGATCAATTAACTGCTGATCAAATAATGCTTCAACCACATCCCAGTTAAAATGTAATTCTCCTTGGCGTTCCATAACTTGATGATCGATCCAAACTTGTGGTGTTTGTGAGACGCTATATTGATCATCTTGCGACTGGTTAAATAAGGTATCCCCTTCTTCCCAACGAGCTTCATCTTGGTTTAATAAGCTCGTAAACACAATTGGGACAACCGATTTTGCCGGATCTCGGTGAGCCTGCACTAATAAGCGCGAAACTTGTATACCACCAAACAGACGATGATCTAAGTCGTTCCATAGTCGATTATGGATCGCCTTAGCACGTTCTTGTAGGGTTTCACCTTCACTGAGATTGACCTCTAACAATGTTAATGAGGTAAAATCACCCACTAAGTAATTGATATCTTCATGTAACGGTAGTCGATTAAATAGCGTTAAATTCAAGGTAAAATGTTGTGATGCACTAAACCGCGCTAATACTTGGGCAAAACAACTCAGTAATAAGGTGGTTGGGGTAATATTCATCTGCCCAGCCTGCATTTTTAACCGTTGCCATAAAGCACGAGATAAACTATGGCTACGACGAGCAAATGCTGGGTTATCCAATTCTGATGGATCGATCAACAATGGTAATCGAGGTCCTGGTGGCATAGTTTGCACCCGTTCACACCAATAATTGCGCGCTCGTTCATACTGTGGTGTTTGCTCGTAGGATTTTAACGTTAGAACATAATCTCGGAAGCTATAGGTTATTTTCGGCAAGGTCTCTTGTGGATGATGATAGAACCAAGCTAATTCACGCATGAATAACTCAAGGCTCCAAGCATCTGCAACTAATAAATCAATGGAAACATGCAATCTAGTCTTGTTTTCATGATCAACTACGCCTTCGATCTCGAACAGTGGCCAATGACTACAATCTATCATCTGATGCGACATTGTTTCACGCAAGCTCATACTTAATTGCTGAAATTCGTTGGCATTTTGCGTGACATGAAATTGAGCATGATATGATGGCACTTCTGGTAAAATCTGTTGTAAGCCATCGTCGGTCACTATTGCCCTTAACATGCCATGACGAGCAATCACTTTATTTAGCGCTTGGTTGAATTTATCTTGTTCCAAACCGCGCAATTCATATTCCACATAAATATGAGTCGAAATGTTGCCTAAACCCATAGATTTACGGCGACCTACCCAGTATGCCTGTTGCACATCAGTTAACGGAAATGGTAGATGCTGTTGATCTGGTTGAAATACCGCTTTAGGTAAATCAGGTTCATCACCACGGGTTTGCCATTGTCCAAGCAAATATTGACTTAAACCATCGATTGTTGGATCGGCAAAGAAGGCGCTCAGTGGACAGGTGATATTAAAATGCTGTTTGATATCGTATAAGATGGTGGTTGCTAAAAGTGAATGCCCGCCCATTTCAAAGAAACTGGCTTGAGTACTATCTATCGGGCAACCAAGGGTACGTTGCCAAATGTCAATTAGCGTAGCTTTAACTTCGGCTAATGATACCTCAGGCACTGCTTCAATAGTTGATGCGTTATTGATAACTAATGTGCGCTCCACTTCCACCCAATAGCGCTGACGAGCAAAAACAGTTCCCGGTAATGCAATACGGTAACTGGTTTGTGCATGCTCTACTGCATCAATTATATGCCAATCAACATTAACGCCAAGTTTCCATAGCTGACCTAAAATCTGTAATGCGACCATATTACCTTGCGCTTGATTAGCATCTAATTGGAATGTACACGCATCACGTTGGTTGGCAAACTCTGTGCTGTTGGTACTAGTAATTGGCTGTCCGACATTGAGTTGTTGCCATGCTTGCATTAATGAACAATGTCCATTAATAGCTTCGGCTGCATATTTACCGTCATCTTTACCAATCACAGATCGATTAATAGGCTGCCAACGATCAACTAAACTAATTAATAAATATTGGCTGATAAAAGTACGTTGTGCTTGATTGAGCTGATTTAAACTCGCTAACGTTACTTCCATTCCTAATAGCTCTGTAATTGTTGTCGATAATTCCTGAGACGTTTGTAACCACGCTAATAACGTATCACTATCTAAACAGAAACGATGCTCTAATTGCCAATTAATGGCTGTCAATGAAGTCACCATGTGAACAGGCACACTACTAAGTTTTTGAACTAACTGCTTAAGGTTCTCAACGACAATATGTTTTCGTAATGGCAATGACGCCCGTCCATAGCGTAAAGTATAAGCAACGTCTTGTAATCGATAATCTTGGTGCATAGTTAGCTCTGCAAGTAGATTATTCTCCATATAGCTTAAACTTTCTGGCGTTTTGGCTGACAATGTAATTAAATAAGGTCCTTTGGCTGACTGTTTTGCTTCATGCGATGTAGCATCGGGTAATGGCTCTTGCACTATCAGATGCGCATTGGTACCGCCAAGCCCAAAAGCGCTTACTCCAGCGGTACGTAAACCACCGCTATTCAACCAAGGTTGTAACGTTGTATTGACTTCAAACGGAGTATTTTCCATACCTAATTGAGGGTTGGCTTGTCTAAAATTTAAGGTCGGGTAAAAAACCTTATTTTGTAGACTCAATACCGTTTTGATGAGGCCACTTACCCCTGAGGCCATTTCAACGTGGCCGATATTTGGTTTAACGGCTCCAAGTTTCCATTGATGATCACCTGCATTGACTACTTCAAAAGTGCGTTTGATTGCTTCAAACTCGATTGCATCACCTAATGGGGTACCACTACCATGTAGTTCGATATATTGGATGTCTTGTGGGTCAACACCGGCTAAGCTTTGCGCTTCAATCATTACCTCGACTTGCCCATCAACTCCGGGCACGGTATAACCACTGCGAGATCCACCATCGTTATTAATAGCACTACCTTTAATCACTGCAAAAATATGATCACCCTGTGCTTGGGCATCTACCGCCCGTTTTAACAGCACCATACCTAAACCACTGCTGTATACAGTACCAGTGGCATCAGCATCAAAAGTATGGATTAAACCATCTTCGGACTGTAAACCGTCACCTCGCGAATCATAATCACGTTGATCTTCCATACGGAAAGTGACTCCACCGGCTAACGCCATATCGCATTGACCACTTAATAAGCTCTCACAAGCTAGATGTACTGCCACTAATGAAGTTGCACAACTAGCTTGCACAGTTACACAGGGTCCTTTCGTGTTAAGACGATAAGCTAATTGGGAGGTCAAATGGTCTTTATCGTTACCAACCATAATTTGTAGCCCACCGAGCTGTGACATTTTATCTGGGTTTCCCATTAAATGGGTTAATAAATAAAAACTCGTACTAACGCCAGCATACAACCCAATACGTTCATCATGAACTTGTGGGTTATAACCACTTTGCTCAAATATTTCCCAAGCACATTCTAAGAAAATACGGTGCTGAGGATCCATAATTTCAGCTTCGGCTCGACTGTAACCAAAAAACGGAGCATCGAAATAAGCCATACGGTCGTATACATTATTGAGAGTAATTTTGTTATATCCCTCAGCGTGAATCACTTTAGGATCCAGGATATTACGTCCCGAACGTAGTACTTTTTCAAACTCCTGTACGCTATGTACTCCGGGATAACGGCAATTCATATTGATAATCGCGATATCACTTTCATTGTAAACCATCATTTTTTCCTTAACGTTGACGTTTATGGCGGCGCTGAAGCCGTTGTTGAGCTCGAAGTTGAGAAGCATCACGATGCTGCACATGACTAACATCGGGAACATTGTCTAACTTCGCTTGTAGATAATCGGCAATCTTCTTCACGGTAGTTAGTCGAAACAATTCTGCAATCGGGATAGTGACATTAAACTTCTCTTCAATACGTCGATGCATTAGTACAATTTGAATTGATCCTCCTCCTGCTTCAAAAAAGTTATCTTCTAGTCCGACTTGCGGTTTTTGTAATAACTCACACCAAATACACGAAACTTGTTGCTCATAAGATGATGTGGCCGCTGTAGTTACTGTAGACTCTGATGCCGATGTACTCATATGATTAATAACTTCCCGAATCAGTGCTGCCCTATCAATTTTGCCATTAGAGGTCATTGGCAGCGCGTTAATAATGTAGAGACCTTGTGGAATCATATAAACTGGCAGTGACTGTTGAAGTTGCACCAATGCCCCGTCTATAATCTCGTCGTTATTAACGATATCCGTGGTCAATGTAGTTGTGATAAAAGCATAGATATGCCCTTGATGAAATACCACGGCTGCATGGTTAACCGATGACAAACGTTCTAAATGACATTGAATTTCTCCTAATTCAATACGGAACCCATTGACTTTAACTTGCGTATCTTTACGTCCCAGAAACTCAATTTGACCATCGGCAAAATAACGACCTAAATCACCTGTACGATAAATACGTTCAGCACTGGCTTTACGCCAGACAAAACTGGCGGCAGTTTTATCTGGGTCATTGAGGTAACCTTGTGCCAATCCCATGCCTCCAATGTAAATTTCACCTTCAACCCCTACAGGGCACTCTTCTAACTGTTCATTTAATACATATATTGGCTGATTGCGTAAACCTCGACCATAAGGAATACTTGTCCAGTGTGGATCAAGATCCATAATCGGGTAGAAAACAGACCAAATAGCGCATTCGGTAGCACCACCTAAACTAATAATAGATAACGTTTGATTAAGTCGGGAACGCATCTGACCTGGTAACGTTAATGGAATCCAATCACCACTAAGCAATGCTAAGCGTAATTGCGGACAACTTGCGCTACATCCATTTTGATATTCACATAGCATTTGCATTAAAGCAGGTACCGAGTTCCACACGGTAACTTGTGCACGGTTTAGCATATCTAGCCAGTGCTGTGGATCTTTTTCAAAACCAGCATCTGGTAACACTAATGCTGCACCGACCATAAATGGCGCAAAAGCATCAAACACAGATAGATCAAAGCTTAGTGACGATAAACCAAAAACCCTATCCCTTGCCTGTAAGCTAAAACGCTGATTGATATCCTCCAACGTGTTCATGGCTGCACGATGATCGATCATTACTCCTTTTGGTACACCGGTAGAACCTGAGGTAAAGATGATATAAGCAATATCAGTTATATCAGCTTCTACTACATTTAATGGTTTTGTTGCCTCTTTGAGCATTGCCGGCATCACGACAACAACCGGTAAGTGAATTGGATCTGCTAGCTCAATTTGAGGTTGCGTCACCATAGCGCAAACTTCACCTTCAGCCAATAACAACGACTGTCGTTGCACTGGCTGTACAGGATCGATGGGTAAGTAAATTGCGCCCAAACGCAAAATCGCATGTACCGCAACAATTTGTTCCCAACCTTTTTTCATCATTACCGCAACCCGATCACCACGTTTAACCCCTAAAGCTTGTAGCTGTTTAGCGATGTTATTGGCAGCGCCAGATAGTTGGCGATAAGTAAGGCGTTGGTTAGAAGTTATCAGTGCTATTGCTTCCGGTGTTAACTCGGCATAATGCAATAATCCATAATGCATCAACCTTGTTGGTACTGGTTTTTGTTCGACAGGCGCACTTAGGCGCGGTAAGGATAATGAGCTCTCTGGCATTTGCCAGCGTTGTGGCTGGTCCGCAAGCTCAATGAGGGTCTGACAATAGGTCGTGAACATAGCATCTATCATAGTTGGATCAAAAAGTGCATTCACTACATCCCAATTAAAATGCAGTTCTCCACCTGATTCTAGGACCTGATGATCAAGCCAAACCTGCGGCGTTTGGGTGATATTAGCGTCTTCAAGTAGGGTAAAACCTTCAACTACTTGTGCTGATAATTCACCATCGGCATTGTCCAAAACACTAGTAAATACTACCGGCATAGGTGACTGGAATCGTCCACTACGAATAAGTGCCTCGTTAACCCGAATACCACTATAACGACGATGATCCAAATCGTCCCATAATTGGCCCTGAATAATTTGTGCGTTTTCGGCATAACTACGTTGACTATCATAATGAATATTAAGTAGACTCACTGCTGTAAAATCACCAATTACAGCTTCCGCACCAAGGTAGCCCATTGGACGATTAAATAAAGTCAAATTGAGCGTAAAAGCTGGTTGACTACACCATCGCGCTAATACTTGACTAAATACGGTCAATAATAAGCCAGTTTTAGTCACATGAGCAGCTTGAGCTATTTGCGTTAAAGATCGCCATTTTTCCACCGATAAGCGACAACTACGTCTTACAAATTTAATATCAGGTAACAATAGGAGATCACCCTTAATCGGTAATCTTGGTGGACCATATAACTGATTGATTGATTGTTCCCAATAGGCTTTATCACGCTGATAGGTCGTGCCAGCTTGCTCAACCTGTAATGCCTGTACATAATCACGGAAGGAGAATGGCAAAACTGGTAATGGAGTAGCCGGTTGCTGATAAAGAGTAATTAACTCTCGTTGTAGGGTACGCATACTCACTGCATCAGCAATGAGAAGATCAAGGCTAAAGTGCAATCGCCCATCTTGTTCAGAACATTGTGTATAACTAAAGTCAAACAATGGCCAATGATCGACAACATGAACTTTATGGGACAATTCCGCCCGAATTGTTTGCAGAGCATTTTGGCTATCATGTGGTGTTAGTCCACGTAAATCATGATAAGCAATCTGATATTCAGGCACCTGCGCTAATATTTGTTGAGTGCCATCTGGTAGCACAATTGCCCGTAACATATCATGACGAGCAATGAGTTGACTAAGAGCTTGGCTAAAACGTATAAGATCAAATTGGTTAACTGCAAATTCATGATACACATGAGTAGCGACTGCGCTATTGCCAGTTTGTCGACCAATCCAATAAGCTCGTTGTACATCGGTCAACGGAAACGGTTGATAACGAGCATTTTGATTGTTGGTAATAACAAGCGTTTGCGCAACCATTGGAATATTTTGTGCTTGTAGCTGAGTAATCCTTGCTGTGAGTGCACGCACATTAGCATAGTGGAAAATGTCCTTTAAGGTCAGTGCACACGCAAACTCACGATTAATCTCTGCTAACAATGTTACTGCCAGTAGAGAATGGCCGCCTAGACTAAAAAAATCACTATTTGGATCAGGATTTTTAATCGGTAAAAAACGCATCCACAGTGTCATTAAGGCTTGTTCTTGCTCATTGAGCTCGAAAGTTTGCGGTTGACTAGCTTCCCTATCAAGCACGAAACTATCAGCTAACTGCTTCCGATCAATTTTGCCGTTGGCTGTCAGCGGATAGTGTTCAACTTTTTGCCACAAAGTCGGGATCATATAATCTGGTAATTGCTGTTGAAGTTCATGCTTTAGAGCATTAAAGTCAACATCTTGCATAGTGATCACTGCAACTGCTAACAGTTTATCGACTTGTGCATTATCAATACACACTACCACCGCACTTTCGACGTGTATATGCTGAGCGATTACCCGCTCAATTTCACCCAATTCGATACGATAACCGCGTAGTTTGATTTGGGTATCTTTACGACCAATAAAGCGCAAATTTCCATGCGGATCGCAACTCACCAAATCACCAGTTCGAAACATTTTCGCCCCAGCAAAGTGACTAGGTTCGGCAAGAAAATGCTTATCGGTTAACTCTGTCTGCCCATCATAGCCCATTGCTACACCTGCACCTGCAATATAAAGCTCACCAACAACGCCTGACGGTACGGGGTTACCCTTCTCATCTAAGATATAAATTCGAGTATTGGCAATCGGCGATCCAATGGTGATGTGATTAAAGTCAATCACCTTTGCTTTTAATGACCAAATTGTAGTCTCGGTCGGTCCGTATAGGTTCCACAGTGTTTGACAGCGATTTAATAACCCTTCAGCTGTGTGCACTGGCAATGCTTCTCCCCCTGCTAACACACAGAGATTATCATTACCCTGCCATCCTGCAGTGAGTAAAGCCTGCCAAAATGACGGCGTGGCTTGCATAAGGGTTGGTTGATATTCATTAATCAATTTGATCATGGCGAAACTGTCAGCAGCGATTTCCGCTTCTGCTATATATAGACTAGCGCCAGATATTAACGGTAACAAATATTCCAAGAAAGAAATATCAAAGGCTGGGGTCGTGACCGATAATAAGCGACTACCTTTATCCACAGCAAACGTCTGTTGCATATCTAATAGCAAGTTAAGCAAACTACCGTGCTTAATGGTTACCCCTTTCGGTTCACCCGTACTACCCGATGTGAATAGAATATAGGCTGGTGCATCGAGTAAAATCGGCATACGAAGATTATCGGAAGGCAACTCTGGTATAGTATATAATTGATCAAGTTCCAATAACAATAATGGTACAATGTCTTGATATTCACAGTACTCTCTGACCACTAAACAGGTTAAACCAGCACGTTGCATAAGACGTCGTACACGAGCCGATGGTTGATTGATATCAAACGGCAAATACACTGCGCCCACATACCAAATCGCTAACATTGTAGCAATTAAGTCGCCGTGTCTTGGTATTAGTACTCCTACACGATCACCCAATTGGATACCATGTGCTTTTAATCTTGTGGCAATCGTCTGTACCTTAAGCCATAGCATTTGCCAACTCATCTGGTAATCAGCACCTTGGATCACTATCTGATCTGACTGTTGTAAACTAATTTGTTGAATTAACGTCAATAAATCATGTGGCGCTGGCCAAGTAACATCGGTAGCATTGAACGCCTGAAGTGCATATTGCCCATTAGACTGATTAAATGAACTAATTTGATTGATTGGTATTTGGAGATTGACAGTCAATGCAATACAATATTGGCGAAATGCCTCGGCAATATTCTGTACATATGCTTCATTATACAAACCACTATTATATTCAAGCGTGACATCAATAGTATCTCCATTGTCGAAGACTTCCACAGTCATATCATATTTAACCGAGTTATTGTGATAGTTTAATTGTTTCCACTGAGCATCAGCTAAGCTGAAATTACGCTCGTTCACTTGATAATGATAGATATATAAAATCTGAAATAACGGTGAATGGGATGGTTGACGTGGAATATTCAGACTATTGAGCAGCATTTCAAATGGCAATTTCTGCCTTCCAAAAGTCTCTTTTACATTCTTTTTTACCTGTCGAAGCGCATCATGCGCTGTAATCAAAGTACTAAAATCGCTATAGATCAAGACAACACTAGCATAAAAACCAATGCTGTTAAGCAATTCTGGTCGAATACGTCCAGAAACAGGAGTTCCGATAATCAACTGTTGCTGATTGGTATAGCGTAACAACAACAATTTGAAAGCTGTAAGTAATAAAACAAATGGCGTCGTTTTTTGTTCACTGGCAAGGCGTTTGATGGCACCATTCAACAATGCATCAAAGGTAATGGAGATCTTTGCACCTGCTTGACTTGGCACTGCTGGACGTGAATATAACGTTGGAAAGGTGGATAGCCTTGGTGCATCATGTAACCGTTCTCGCCAATAATTAAGATCTTGGGCTAACAATGGTTCTTTAAACCACTCACGTTGCCAACACGCATAATCAGCATATTGCCATTCTGGTTCAACAGGTGCCGGTAATGTATTATTTTTTAGATAATTATATTGTTGTTGCAATTCGTTAAAGAGCATTCCTAACGAAATCCCATCCATAATAATATGATGCACACAAAACACAATGTAATCACTTTGCCCTGATTGAACAAGATGTTTTATAACTAATAAGGGGCCTTTTGCCAGATCAAACTGCGTATTGATTACGCTTTGAATCACGGTATCTCGTTGCGCCTCTGAACTCTGATGATCAAGCGTTATTCGCTCTATTGATACCTTTACTTCATCATCAATCACTTGGCAAAGTTGCTTATCCTGTAAGACAAACCGCGTACGCAAGATAGCATGCCGCTCCTGTATCAAGGCAAACGCTTGATTTAAAAACTGACTGTCAATATTGCCTTGTATTTTATAAACAACATATATATTGTAATTAGTTACATGGCTATCGTATTGTTGCAAAAACCATAGTTGTTCTTGATTATAAGCTAGAGGAAGAGCCTCTTTCTCATTGACTTTAACAATCGGAATACTCAGAGGCGAGACACCTGCATGTGCCAATTGTTGTAACAATTTTTGCTTTTTGTCTTCGGGTAATTTACGCATGTTTGCAATATGCTGCGTTATCATTAACGTTTATTTCCTTTTTATCACAGTTAACCTACTGTTATTGTTACCATTAACAACTCTTTTAGTTTTTCACAATCTCTTCTAGCAACGATGCCAAAATCGCATCTGGTTTTGCTGTAAGTTGGTGTTCGATCTGCTCAGCTAACACGCGAACATTGGCTTCTTCCATCAATGTTACAAATGAGACCGTTACTGAGAAAACCTCTTGAATTTGCGCTAATAGGATTCCCAGCATCAAGGAGTGAGCACCTGCTTCAAAGAAATCATCATTGATACCTAAACCGTCAATACCGAGTATAGATTCGCAGATAGCTAACAATTCACGCTGAGTATCGGTTTGAGCCGGTTCATATGGGGTAGAGAAATGAGGTCGTGGCTGTCGGTTGGAGTTGCTTTTTGCAAATGTAACAGTATTGTTAACAACATCATTAACTGGTGTTTGAATCCCTTGTTCTTCTGGGCTTGATACCCAATAACGAGTTTTATCAAATTGGTAAGTGGGCAAAGATACACGACGCGGACTATCACCAACAAGTGATACCCAATTTAGATTATGTCCTCTTGCCCATAAACTGGCGGCGGTTTCTAACAGGTGTTTATTTTCATCCATTTCGCTGTTAGCCGTTGGCAAGGAACTTTTAGCCTCACTATGCGCCAATTGATGACTATTAACCAAATGAACTAAAGTCGATCCCGGACCAATTTCAAGGAAATCGCAATTATATCGTTGATGTGCTACCTGTACCGCTGCCGAGAACCGAACTGGCATTAACATTTGGTTAATCCAATAATCCACAGTGGTTAGAGTGTTAGCCTCTACTGCGTTACCCGTGGCAGTTGATATAAAGCTATAAGTTGGTGGATTTAGATGTACATCAGCAAATTCAAGGCGTAATGCCTGAGCCACATCTTTCATCATATATGAATGAAATGCATGCGAAGTGTGCAACAGTTTATTGATGACATTTTTATGTGTTAGCTGCTCACTGATCGCAGCGATATCTTTTTTGGGTCCTGATAGCACTGAATAATTCGGTGAGTTAATCGCAGCAAGAGCTACGCAATCATTAGTATAGGCATTGGCCTCATTTTCAGCAAGAGCTACCATTAACATTGCACCTCTTTCAGCACTGCTCATTAATTTAGCTCGTTTAGCAATCAAACGTAACGCATCATCAAGCAAGAACACGTCTGCAACTGTCGCGGCAACCCATTCGCCAAGTGAATGACCAATCATTAATGTTGGTTCAACACCCCAACTGATCCATAATTGAGCCAGTGCATACTCAACGCTGAATAGTAACGGTTGCGTTAACCATGTTTGTGATAAACGTTCAGCTTGTTCATTGGAAATTGGCGCACTAAAAAGTTCAGCACGAATATCAATCGCAGCATCACGCGCCAAAATATCAGCACAGTGATCAAATGCGGCGGTATAAGCTGGCCATTGGCGATATAACTGTTGTCCCATACGTTGATATTGACTGCCTTGACCAGAGAATAACCAACCTAGATTAGGTTGTGCTTTAGCAATGTCTTGGATGATTGATTGATTATTTTTATCAGTCAGTAAGTTAGCTGCATTTGTCACCGCATCGCAAACGATAGCGGCACGGTATTCAAACATTGTTCTACCAGTTGCTAACGTCCAAGCAACATCACGTTTATCGAGCTGTTCATATTGCAAGAAATCAGCAAAGCATTGCAAACTGTTTTGTAATGAGCTCTTAGTTTTGGCGGAGAATGGCAAAATACAGTATGATGGAGCATCAGCACGCGGCTTATTGTAAGCAGGCGCTTGTTCAACTACTACATGCGCATTGGTTCCCCCCATACCTAATGAAGTGACGCCAGCTCTACGGATACCACTTTGTGGTTGCCAATCCTGACATTGTGTATTGATATAAAATGGACTATTGGCTAAATCAATTTGTGCATTTGGGCGTTTAAAATGCAGTGTCGCCGGAATTTTACCATGATAAACCGCCAACGCTGTCTTGATTAATCCTGTTACACCAGCGGCAGTATCTAGATGACCTATATTGGTTTTAACCGATCCCAATGCACAGTATTGCTTTTCGTTAGCAGTAGCAAAGGCTTGGTTTAAAGCTGAAAATTCTATCGGATCACCTAATTTGGTGCCAGTACCATGCGCTTCAACGTAGCTAATATCCTGGGGTTGCAATCCGGCTAATTTCTGCGCCTGTACAATCACCCTCGCTTGAGCATCGACACTGGGCGCGGTATAGCTGATCTTTTCTGAACCATCATTATTAACGGCGAATCCTTTGATGACAGCATAAATGTGATCACCGTCACGGATGGCATCATCGACTCGTTTTAACACCACTAATCCGGCGCCGGTACCTGGTACAAATCCACTACTGTTATCGTCAAACGCTCGACAATGACCATCAGTCGAAGTAATGCCACCTTCTTGTGATAAATAACCGGTTTTTATTGGTGGGCCTAAGGTGACACCACCTGCTATTGCCATATCACATTGCCAAGTAAGTAGACTTTGACATGCCACGCAAACCGCCACTAATGACGTGGAAGAAGAAGATTGGATAGTAATGGCCGGACCACGCAAATTGAGATGATATGCAATTGAGGTGGTAATACTATCTTTATCGTTACCAATTGCTGCTTGTAAACTACCGGAAGAGAATACCCGTTTAAATTGTGGTAACAAATTTAACATTAAATATGAATCCATACTCTTACCGGCAAATATACCAACATCTCCCGGATAATCACTCGGTACATAACCAGCATCTTCAAAGGCAGCCCAGGCTGTTTCTAATAATACTCGGTGTTGGGGATCAGTTAATTCAGCTTCACGTGGAGCAATACCGAAGAATGCAGCATCAAATTTATCAATATCCACAACCTCTCCTTTGGCTTTAACATAGTCAGGATGACTAATGAAATCTGGGCTAATTCCCATTGCTAATAATTCTTCATCAGTATAAAAAGAAATACACTCTTTATTAGCTATTAGATTAGCCCAAAATTCTTGTATAGTATTAGCTTGTGGAAAGCGACCTGCCATGCCCACGATAGCAACGCCAAAATTATTTTCTGCCATTATAGCTCTCCTTAACTTTTATAAAATTTACCTATTCCATTTATTTACTGTGCAGTGATTTAGCATTTACGTCCCCAATGAGTGGAACCAAATGCTGACCGTTGATTGTCTGCACGTTGCTGTTGTAAGGCGCAATCTTTTAATTCTTCTTGTATATTGCTTGGCGTCTTTAGATAACTTGCTAAGCGTTTAATAGTAGTAAAGCGCATTAAATCGACTAATGACACTTGTTGCCTACATATTTCACTGATCATTTGTTGCATTTGTACCAGAAGTAATGAGTGTCCTCCTAAATCAAAAAAATTGGTCGTACAGCTAACTTGTTCAACACCAAGTAATTGTTGCCAAATCATCACTAATTGACGTTCTAATTTGTTAGTTGGTGCTACGTATTCCCCTTGCCCTTCAAGCTGACCTAAATCTACCTCAGGTAATTGTCGAGGATCGACTTTGCCATTTATCCCAATCGGCAATGTCGGTAGAGGGATATAAAACAGTGGTAGCATATGCAATGGTAGCCGGATACTGAGCCAAATACGGATTTGTTGACTATCAAGTACCACACCATTTTTACTGACATAAAAAGCAACTAAGATCGGGGTTGCTAAAGCATTACGACGCACATCAACACAAGCATCAGCAATATCGGGATGCAGTTTAAGTTGACTTTCAATTTCGCCTAATTCTACTCGATGCCCACGTATTTGTACTTGTCGATCTTCACGTCCCAAATAGAACAGATTACCATCCAACGCCCAACGAGCCCTATCGCCAGTTTTTAGTACACGCACATCTGGCAGTTCTGGTAACTGAATAAAGCGGTGTGAATTTTGCTGTTCGTTCAAGTAACCTGGAGACAAACCTAGCCCAGAAAAACACAATTCACCTACCGCGCCGGGCGGTACCAATTTATGATTAACATCAACCACATAGACTTGGGTATTTTGTATTGGTCGTCCGATTGATAACGGTTCTTGTTGCCGGTCAGTGCGTGGTTCAATGATGTGATACGTTGAGCAAATACCGCTCTCGGTCAGACCATAGCCGTTTACGACCTGCATATGAGGTAATAATGGTGCTATCTGATCATAATTCATAGCTTCACCACCACAGATAAACAATCGCAACGCACCAAGATCTTGGCTTAATGATGAAAGACTCGCAGAGAGTGAAGGAGTAGTACTTACAATCGTAACGTGTTGGGTCTTCAGTAATGCCACAAAGGCATTAGCATCTAAACTCTGTGTTTTTTCAGCTAACACTAAGCTCCCACCAGCAGCTAAAATTGGTAGAATTTCTCCCACAAAACTAGCTGAGGCAATAGAAGTAATTGGTAATAACACATCTTGACGGCTTACTTGATAACTTTGGATAAATGAGCAAATTAAATTAACGAGATTTAATTGCGATAACCTAACGCCTTTCGGCACACCCGTAGTACCTGAAGTGAAAATAATAACAGCATCTTGATTCAATACGTTCGCAACTAATGAGGTTGCTAAGTCAGCATCATTAACTGACGGTAATGCCTGCCAATTTGGCAATGCTATAGACCGTACCGCAGATAATTGTTGTTCAGCCAAATCGGTGGTGGTGATCAATAACCTTGCATTAATCTGACTAAAAATCAGTTGGTTACGCTCTAGGGGTGCATCATTATCAATAGGAACGTAAGCAGCACCGATAGCTATAACCGCTAATTGGATTATGATTAAGTCGCAAGACAGCGGTAACATTATTACCACATAATCACCAGATTTAACCCCTTGCCTTATTAACCACCGCTCCATACGTGCAATTGCCTGTTGCAATTGTGCATAGCTCAAAGCATCATTACCATGCCGCAACGCTATCTGGTCAGCTGCTTGCTGGTAATGCGGTGTCAACAATTGCAGCAAATTGGTGACAGGTGGCAGAGCCATTTTGGTATCATTTAGCTGTTGCAACCAAGAATATTCACGTCGATTAAATTTGATTAATTCGTTAACCGTGGTAGATGGTTGTCGGCTAGTAGCTTCCAACAAGTCAAAAAATTGGGTAATGAAGTTATTAATTCGTTCAGCACTATAGAGCTCGGTATTATATTCAAAGGTACCTGTCATTCTTCCATCGATATATTGCATGCTTAACGAGATATCAACTTGTGAAGCGCCGGTATTCAGTAATAATGGAGTCACTGTAAGGCCATTTAGGGTAGGACGAGCGATTGGCATATTGTCTATCTGGAACATACATTGATATACTGGGAATTGTCCAGCACTTCGCTCAATGTTTAATGTTCTCACAATTTCCTCAAAACCAAGTCGTTGATGTTTAAAAGCGGAAAAAAGTTGTCTTCTGACCACTTGCACCAAGGCTGAAAATGATATCTCTTCATCCACCGTTAAACGTAATGGCAACACATTGATTAATGGTGCAATGAGATGTTCGCTCTGTTCAGTTAAACGCCCCGCTACAGGCATACCAACAATATAATCTTGTTGACGAGCATTACGTTGTAAAAATACAATAAAGACAGCTAACAAATAGTTATACAAGGAAACCCGTTGAGCTCGAGCACTTGCTATCACCGCTTCGCTTAGCGCAACTGGCAATTCGAAAGCCACGAACGCACCTTGATGCCGATTGGCATATTGGCGCTGTCTATCACCGACGATATCCAATACTGGTAAATTACCGTTTAATGTTTCTCTCCAATATGCTAAATCCTCTTGATACTGATGACTTTGTCGCCATTGTTCTTGCTCTTTTATATAATCGATATACTCCATGGGTTGTTCATCACTAAGAGCTTCACCGTTATAAACTGCCTGCAATTCACGCAATAGTACACCTTTTGACCAACCATCACTGATAATATGATGTAAATGAATTACCAACACATGGTGCATATCATTGAGTATGATGAGTTCAAAACAGCAAAGTGGTGATTTTGCTCTCAATGGCATCGGTTGCGATACCTTAAGATTGATTTGATTGGTTAAATTAGCCGTGACCGATAATCGGCTAGTTTTGTATAAAGGCTGTGATAGGCTAGCGGGAATGGCTAGTATCGGTTTACCATCTTGCAGTTCAACCGTTGCTCTCAATAACGAATGGCGTAACATTAAACTTTTAATTGCTTCATTCAATCGTACTAAATTCAGTTTACCTTCAAGCTGTAACGCTGCTGGATTATTATAAAGTGCAACATCTGGTACCAGTTGTTGCATAAACCACATGGATTCTTGTATTGGCGACAATGGGCAGTATTGCATGTAGGTTGATTCTCGCAGATCAACACATAACGCTGATTGTTGCCGAGCGATAGCAATAAGCTGTTTTCGATCACATTTACCATTGGCGGAAAGTGGTAAGGCTGAAAGTACGATTAAGCGATTTGGCAACATATAATTTGGTAATGAAGTAGACAATGAAAGCCGTAAATCATTAAGATCGACCATTTCAACACTGACAATAAATGCATAAATGAGTTGATGGTCAACATTTTCCTGATCTGCAATCACCGCAACCTGTTGGATATTAGGATGACGCATAATATGTGCTTCAATTTCTCCTAGTTCAACACGGAGTCCTCTTATTTTTATCTGAAAATCATTACGGCCTATGTAATAAAACTCGCCGCTTTGGCGATCATAACGTACAAGATCACCCGTTTTATAGACTCGTTCAGGTTGACCATTATGACAAAGCGCTGGATGTATAAAAAAGCTACGTTCGGTTAACTTTGGATTATTTAGGTAACCACGGGCTAATCCTATCCCCGCAATATACAGTTCTCCTTCTTCACCATCGGCAACCACCTTGAGAGCTTCATCCAAAACATATAGTCGACATTGATCAATTGCACGTCCAATCGGCACATCATGATAATTCTGGTTACGCAAACAGGTATGATAACTGACATCAATAGCTGCTTCGGTTGGTCCATAAAGGTTAACAAGTGTGCCATCGGTGACTTGGCGATAGAAATTGGTTACACTATAAGCACTGAGTTTTTCACCACTGACAAACACCCATTTTAAGGAGGCACTAAGTGCAGGATCATTTTTGATCTCAAGGTATTCAACAAACAGATTCAACATTGACGGTACGAAATGTATTACTGAGATTTGATGGCGTTGGATGAGTCTTAGCATGGTACGTGGATCACTTTCTAATCCAGATGGTAATAATACCACGCAAGCACCATACATCGCCCACCAAAACATTTCCCATACAGATACATCAAAGGTATAAACGGTTTTTTGAAACAGGACATCTTGATCATTAATCGGATAGGCTTTTTGCATCCACACAATTCGATTAAGTAATGCTCCATGTTCGTTAGCCACACCTTTCGGCGCCCCAGTAGATCCTGAAGTATAAATCACATAGGCTAACTGTTTTGGTAATGGACGATAATCTAAATTACTACTCGCCATGTTTAGTATGGCCATATCATCTATATGACACATTGGTACAGACCAGATTTTATTATCGTGCTGATGGTAAATAACATATTGGGCATTACTGGAAGCAAGTATATTGTTAATCCTGCTACTAGGTGCATCTGGCGCTAAAGGCAAATAAGCACCGCCTGCTTTTACTATACCAAAAATCGCAATCAACATTTCTATACTTCGCGGAAACAGTATAGCAACGACACTATCTTCGCCAATCCCTTGTGTCCGTAGATAACGGGCTAATTGATTTGAACGCTCATTCAATTCTCGATAGGTGATAGCCTTATCACCCATAAAAACAGCCGATTTATCAGCATAGCTATCGGCAATACGATATAGATAGTCAACAATTGTTTCCTCGTTCTTCACCTGTTGATCCACTTTTTCATGCTGGCGCATATACCATTCCTTAAAATCTATAACCCATATGGGTTTATTCATGGTTTATATTTGTCATTTATTTAATTAGCATCCCACGACAATTCGCTATATCTTGTTGGGAACTTCCTTTTAACACTAACACTTGTTCAAACAACTCATTTAGCAATTCAATATCTTGAGCACTAATCGTTTCATGTTGCTCAATAACTTGCACATAATTGAAGAATTGACCTAATATCATTTTTAATTGCGCATTGATAAAAGCATTATTGGCATTATGATTACGCGTCGCTGTGATAGCATTTATTAATTGGTTAAGATACCAACGTTGATGTGAATCTGCATCATTACTAGTAGCATTATGACTAATTAGGGCAAGTTTGAGTTTCTCGCGGTCTTGACGATCATCAAAAGCATAGACATCTGCGGGATAATTGTTTTCAATCAGCAGATTTTTCAAAACACTTTGTGGACCGATTTCAATGGCGATTGGCGCTTGCTCTGATTTTAAAAAGTCTAAACCACGTTGCCACTGTACGGGATACGATAATTGCTGTTCTAACAAATCAATCATCATTCCTGCATTAGTATAGGGTTGACCACTGACATTAGCGATAACTTGGCAATTAGGCTGCTGCCATTGACACTTTTCCAAAACTTCACGCAACTGAATACCATAAGGACGTAATAATGGATGGTGATACGGTACGCCACCCATTAACGGCACCACCTGTACTTGTGGATCGTTATCCAGCAAATACTGTTCGGCAACGATGATCGCCGTATTATAACCAGATAACATAAATTGTTGATCTGAGTTATAGCAGGCAATATCAACCTGTTGCTTCGTCTCATTGCGGGCGAATTCACACGCGGCAGTAACTAAGTCTAGATTACCCTGTTTGATTATAGATGTACCAGCATCTACTTGATTGGCAATGTCACTCGCTAACTGACTGCGCAAGGCAACCAATTCCAACGCTTGAACAAACGATAACGCACCACTACATGTTAAAGCAGCATACTCACCAAGACTATGCCCCATCATATATCCGATAACGGCAGAATTACTGTTTTCAGATAGATATTGTTTAAAAGCCAAATAATGTGCCACACTCGTGGTGTAGATACATAATGCCATAATGGTAGGTTCCGACAACTTAATGATCGATCCTGACATGCATAATGTGGTGATATCCTGACCGGTCACTTGGTTTGCCTGAGCAAACAATTGGCGAACTTGAGGATAGTTCTCATACAACCGTTTTACCATACCGACATACTGTGAACCGGAGCCAGGAAAAACTAATGCTAGTTTACGCATTATTCATCACTCCTTTTGCCATTCATCATATAATTCATCGCAATTTGAATTTCATGAATTTGAGTAGTTCCTTCTATAATCTCCATGATTTTGGCATCACGATAGTAACGTTCTACGTTCATATCTGCTTGGCAACCATTAGCACCAAGTAATTGAACAGCATTACTCGTTACTTCAACGGCGGCGGTAGAGGAAACATATTTAGCCATGAGTGTTTCATTAATCATATCGGGATGGAGATTCTCACGGTAATTAGCAGCGCTAAAACACAACAGGCGAGCTGAACGAGTTTGCGTTAACATTTTAGTAAACAGATGTTGCACAATCCCATGTGAAAATAGACGATGTTTAAACTGTTTACGACGGCGAATATACTGTTCAGTGATATCTACCGCTCCTTGGCAGAGTCCTAAACTACCACAAGCGGTAGTAAATCGACCTTCGTTTAGGGCAAAATTAACCGACAGTGGTACCCCTGATGAAATCTGCCCTAATAAAGCTTCATTTTCTAAGCGACAATTATCAAAATTCAATTCCGCTAACATATTGCCACGTAAGCCAAGCATGTCGCGAATCGGAGTAATGGTAAATCCTTTGGTATTACGATCAATTATTACCGTAGCCATTTGGTTACCACAGCGAGTAAGCACAATAAAGAAATCAGCAATTTGAGATAACGTAATCCATTTTTTTTTACCGTTTAAACGCCAGCCATCACCATCTCGAGTTAATTGCGTTTCCACATTAGCTAAATCACTACCGATATTGGGCTCGGTGAGTGCAATTGCACCGATTAATTCTCCGGAAGCAAGTTTAGGTAAGTAGTACTCTTTCTGTATTTTGTTACCGGCACGTTGAATCGGAATACTAACCATGCCTGTTACGGTAATCAGATTTTCTAACGAACCATGCACACCTGCAATCACTTCATGTAACGCACATAGCTGATAAGAATCCATCTGACTACCACCATACTTTTTACTAATCGAAGCGCCTAAATAGCCTTCTTTAGCTAATTGCGATATAGTTTGCGAGTCGATAAACTGTTCACGCTCAATTTGTGCGGCAACGCTGTTAAGTTTGCTTTTCACAAATTGGTTAACATTTCGCAGAATGATATTATATTCTTTTAACATAATGCATCGCTTCTTATTTAGTTTCTTGCTGAACAAGCCCAACGATTTTATTTACTGAAGCGATCTGTTCGATTTTTAATTCACTCACTTCTAATTCAACATGAAAGGTTTTTTCAATGAACAGGATAATTTGCACAGTAAACAGTGAGTGAACCAATCCTAGTGAAAAAATATCATCATCATCATCCAACGTGTGCCCGCGTAAAGAACGTGCTAGGAATTGACGAACAGCTGCCTTCATTTCTTGTGTATCCATAATTTCATTCCTTATCATTATATGTTGTTTAATTAAAGCAAATATGACTGTTGATAACTATAAAATCCTTGCCCTGACTTAGTCCCTAAATATCCGGCATCAACCATTTTTTTCAATAAGAAACAAGGGCGGTATTTGTCATCATTAAAGCTTTCATACAATACTTCTAGCGATTTTAAGATAGTGTCCAAACCAATTAGATCAGCCGTTTGTAGTGGCCCCATTTTGTGACCAAAACAGGTTTTAAATAACGTATCGATATCTTCCGCTTTAGCGATATTTTCCTGAACCATGAAAATCGCTTCATTGACAAATATCATCATCGCACGATTAGTAACAAAACCAGGAGAATCGTTAACCACAATTCCCGTTTTGTTGACTAATGCGAATAACTGATGGAATTTACTCAATGCTTGTTCACAAGAGTGAACACCTCGAATCATTTCTACTGTATGCATAAGCGGTACTGGATTCATAAAATGTATACCTACTACATTTTCCGGATTTTGTATTAATCTAGAAATGGCTGTAATCGAAATTGCTGAAGTATTGACACCAAATACTGTATCTTTGTCGCAAATTTGGTTCATTTCACGATACAGCTTGGTTTTTAATTCAACATCTTCGGTAATATTCTCAATTACTAAATCACATTGACTAATATCTGTTAGTGAAGTGGTAAAATGTATATTCTTCATGATATCTTTCACACTGGCCGTGTCTTTTTTATGGTGCGGATGGAAATGATATAAGCGTAAATTTGCTTTAATTGCTTTTTGACAATGATCTAATTGCGTTGAACAATTATCTACTACTATAGTTGATATACCATACTGAGCCAAATTGTGGGCAACACCAGTTCCCATAACCCCTGCACCTATTACCGCTACTTTCATTATTTCACTCCTTTATTGTGGCATGCTAATTCCAAGTTTTCTTCTCCGCCCAATTGTTGTGCTAGATGGGCATAAATATTGCGTGGATTGGGAGTTTCCATCAAGGCTACCAGATCGATACTGACACCAAATTCACGCTCTAAACGTGAGGTGAGTTGAGTTACTAGCAACGAATGTCCGCCTAGTTCAAAAAAGTCATCATCTATCCCTATCGGTTCAATTTCCAACGTATCTGACATCATATCTGTAATGAACTTCATAGCTGCAGTTTGTGGCGAAATATACGGATTGCCTAGTTTTGGTCGTGGTTGATAAGGTGATTGATAAGAATGGTGTACCGTTGCTTGCTGTTCAGTAACGCTGCTGACTGGATCATAAATTTCTTTAATGTTCGGTAGTGGGTAATGGCTACGATGAAAAGGATAATGCGAAGCATCACCACGTGATAAGATGTGATCGCCATACCACATTTGCCAATTAACACTTATCCCCTCACACCATAACTGTGCTACTATCGTTAAAGCTGAAAAATCAGTTTGATCATCTGATGTTAAGTTCAACCAGTTAACTCTGTCAGGCAATTGTTGCGTTGCTAAGGTATGATTTAATAACACTTCACTCCAAAAGCCAATATCCTGATATTGTTCTATACTTAAGCTCTGCTTCTGCAATGCTAAAGTATAGTCGGCAATAGGTGCCTGTATGTTAGGGATGTTGAGTTGAGCAGAATTTTGGTCTAAGGCCAATAACATCTGCAACATATCTTCTAGCGTAATAATGCCAATCACCACTGCCGCAGGTAACAATCCTAACCCCTCCCCAGAAAAGACTTTGAGCGACGGTAACAGTTTTTGCCAACATTTGAGCGCAACTATCGCCAAGCATCCTCTGGCCAATAAACTACCTGCTCGAGCCTGTGACCACAAATCAGTTTCATGTTGATATTTTTGGAGAACTGCTGATTTTCTTAGCGTATTAAGTAAGTGAGACACTTCCTGTAAATAACCAGATGATTGGCGAAATAAATGAGCTTGACTACCATCGACATGATCACGTAAATCATCACAGTTAATACCCAATGCAGAAATTGGTATGAAATTATTCAACTTAGTTAAAACGGTTTGACATCCATTGCTATCAACTTTAAGAACACGACGACAGGCAAATTCTGGGCGTGCAATTTGCTGGGTATAGGCAACAACATTTCGATTAGTATCATTAACTAATTTTGTCAATTGTTGTTCAATTTGATCAAGTTGGCTGAACGAAGGTGCTGAAAAAGGAATAATACTCGACTGCATAATGTCAACATCATCAGTAACTGGACTGACTGCTTCTAAAATAACATGTACATTGGTACCACCAATACCAAATGAGCTGACTCCAGCACGCGGTGGCGTAGTAGATGTAGGCCAAGCTAACGGTTGGGTAGGAATGTAAAACGGTGATTGAACTAAATCGATTTTTGGATTTGGTGTTTGATAATTAGCTAGTGGAGGAATAGTACGATTATGTAGTACTAACGCAGCTTTAATTAAACCAGCTACACCAGCAGCAGCATAGGTATGACCAATATTAGCTTTTACTGCGCCTAGGGCACAGTATTGCTGTTGCGTTGTAGCAAAGGCCTCAGTTAAAGCTGAAAACTCAATCGGATCACCGATATGAGTGCCAGTGCCATGTGTTTCCAAATATCCGATAGTTTCTGGTTCAATTTCAGCTAATCGATGCGCTTCTTGTATGACTTTCTTTTGGCCTGTTTGACTTGGTGCTGCAAACCCCATCTTTTGGTTACCGTCATTATTAACGGCACTGGCTCGAATAACTGCATAAATTCGATCGCCATTAGCAATAGCATCCTCTAAGCGTCTTAGTACCACTACACCAGCACCATCACCAAACAAGGTTCCAGTGGCATTGCTATCAAATGGTCGGCAGTGACCATCAGTAGAATGGATCATCCCTTGTTGGCAGAAATATCCAGATTTCTGAGGTAAATCAATAGTGATCCCACCAGCCAGAGCTAAATCACATTCGCCAAATAATAGACTTCGGCATGCCATATGCGTGGCACTTAATGAAGTTGAACAGCTGCTGTATACGCTATATACTGGCCCAGTAAAATTCATACTGTGAGCGATAAAAAATGCACTTAGATCTTTATGACCATAGATTCCAGAAGAAAAACGAGTTAATGCATCACCATCAATCTTAGTTATAGAACGGCGTAGCCATTCAATATCTTCGGAAACGCCAAGAAATGTCCCGACGATTAAGGTATCGGTCTGTTTGGCATAGCCTGCATCTTCTAAAGCGTGATAAACAACTTCATGTAATACTCGCGTTTTTGGGTCAAAGGCTGCGGCATCTTTATGACTATAGCCGAAAAATGCTGCATCAAAGTCGCAAACATTTTCGATAAATGGCTTAGCCCGAATATATGACGGATTGTTTAACGTTGCTTGATCTATCCCTTCTGCTCGCAACTCTTCAGGACTAAAAAAAGTCACGCATTCTTTCGCTTGAATAATATTTGACCAAAACTCTTGTAAAGTTGCAGATTGAGGAAAACGCACTGCCATACCGATAATTGCAACTTCCATACCGGTCATTTTACTTTTGTATACCATAATTATCCTTGCCTTTTTATTGAGCTATAGCGCCCAATTAATGAATCCTTAATGTTTTTTTATATTATTTTTTGCAATCTTTAGCGCTCGATTAGCAACAGCATTCGGCCTATGCCTTGCTTTTGTAGAGACCTTTGTTGAGGTCTTCATCTTTACTTCACTTTCCTTGTCCAAAGGTATACAAAATTTAGCCAACTGTCGTATGGTGGTATGGTTATACAACGTGACAACACTGACTGCTGGATAGTGGCGAGCGATCAATCCACTCAATTGCACCATATCTAACGAACTGATACCTAATGCTTCATAATGATCATCAATCCCCACGTTACTAATACCCAGATAATCTTCTAAAATACGACACAACTCTTGTTCAATATCACGTTCTGGCGCTTGATAAATAGTACCTATGTTCGGTCGCGGGCGTTTTCGTTGAGTACTTTGCTCGCTGTTTGCATCATCAACTTCACTTATACTGCTACGATAGACACGATTCCCCAATGTCATATCATTAACCCTACGCGGTGAAATCACTAATTGCGCCCAAGGACTACGCATTTTTAATAATGGTCTTAATTGACACATCGCTTCAGTATTACTTAAACTAAAGGAATAGGCGCCAAGTCGCCTCTCCGCAAGCATAGTGTTGATGCGTTCCATGCTATTACTGTTGCGGTGAATAAGTGCTACTTTTCCAACATGTTGCGGCATAGTCAATACAGCAAATGCATCACGTACCTCGGGTAGTGGTACTGTTGTACATGGCAGTAATGGCAATTGTTTGTCATCGATCCAGGTCACAATCTGTTGTAGATAGCGATGAATATCCCCATAAGCAGCATGAAAATTAATTGGAATAAAAGTGCCTCCATGGGCAAAAAAACGCATCGGTAAGGATCGATTTTCTACGATATCTTTACTACCTAACTCAAGAAAACGACCTAATGGCGCTAAAATCTCTAAACTGGCATCAATCAATTCCCCAGTTAATGAATTAAGTATGATATCCATCCCGTGACCTTGTGAATGGTTCATAATTGTTGTCACAAAACTATCACTGTGCGAATCGGCAACACATTCCACACCTAACGAAGCAAGATATTCTCGTTTAACTTCACTACCAGCGGTAGTGTAGATTTGCGCGCCATACAGTTTAGCAATATAGATTGCTGCTAATCCCACGCCACCAGAAGCACTATGAATTAGTACTCGTTCACCCCGCTTGAGGTTACCTCTAATCACTAACGCATAATAAGCGGTTAAATAAGCTACGGGTAATACAGCTGCTTGTTCAATACGGCAGTGTTTCGGTTTGTGTACCACACAGTGGCTGTTAACAGACACGTAGCCACAGAACCCTCCCTGCACAATTGCCATAACATCATCGCCGGGAGCAAAAGTTTTAACATTTTTACCAATCCGAGCAATTCGTCCAGCACATTCTAGACCTATTTGCAATGGTGCCTCATTAGGGTGTTGCTTGAGTAAGCCAGTCGCAAACAGGACATCTTTGAAGTTAATTCCAGAACCAAGTACTTCAATTTCAACTTCATCATCGGCTGGTGCTTGGCGTCTAGTCGGCTGTAATAGCAATTCACTTTCACCCGAGGATTTTCGATAAAGTTGTAATTGATAGTTTTCCGCACACGGAATTGGTAATCCTTGTTCCTTGCGCACATTTAACGTTTGGATCTGAACTTTGCGCTTCATTAAGCTGGCACAATGTAAAACAACTTCGCCACTATCGGAATAAATAGTGAAGGTGTAGTGATCTTCACCAGATTGATGTTGATTCACGATCATTTCCACATACAAAGTACGAGTCATCGCTGCATAGATACTACATTGCTGATATAAGAAAGGTACCGTTTCAGAATTAAAACCTTGTATTTGTTCAATAAAACCACTGGCAATATCTAACAAAGCCGGATGTAAGGTCATGTCATCTTGCTTACCTACAGCTGGTAAAATTAATGTTGCTAAGGCATGGGTCATCTCATTATTGCAATAAACTTGTTGCAGACTCTGCCAACGTTCGCCATAGTAAAAATGATCACCAGTAAAAGCATGAATTGTAGCGCTGACATCATGCATGTTTTGTAATTTTGCTTCTCGATCTAGTTTATTTATAGTTGGTGTGATAAGTAGAGATGCGGTGCCTTTAGCATGAGTTGTCAAGGTTAAGTTAAACACATCGCTAATCGATTTTACCTCAATGCTAAAACCATTTTCTAGTGGATTAATATTGATAAAGAGATCTACACAATAACCATCTTTAACTTGCAGTGGTGCTAAAAAGACCAACTCATTAATCGTCAGTGTCGATTGCGCTAAATAATTGCGCATCGCTTCATAAACCATTGCTAAATAACCCGTTGCTGGTAATGTAGCGACACCATCAATACGATGTTCATTCAACAACCAATGTCGTTCAGGTGATAGACGTGTATAATAACTCGCGCCTCTACCTTGGTATTTGTAAGCCTGTAATAACACACCATTGGTAAGCGGACGTAAATCACGAAAATAAGGATTGTCACTACCATTGATAGCATCCAACAACATACCTTGCTCTTTTAAGCCATCCCATTCAATACTCAGGGCATTAACGCCATAATTTATACGTAATTGCTCAGCCAAGGCATCTAAATACGCACTAACAGAAGCATAACCCAATTGTCCGACTTCGGCGTTAACCGCCGCCAGAGAATTACAAAATAGTAACATGAGACGTTCATCAAGTAAGCCTTGTTGTTCCAATGCTTGGATTAGGTTAGAAGTCCCCTGACCTTTGACCATCAATGAATCAATTAACATTGGTTCAGTCAATTGGTGCAAAGTTAAGGCCGTAGTGGATTCGGCTGCAAAGATCACTCCATCCAGACGATGATAACACGCCAGTATTTTCGTCAAACAGGCATTAACTGTGTCGGCAGAAGTTATGTCACAGTGCATGATTTTACTACCTACCGCTAATGGTGCTTGATGTTGATGAGCATGACGACTACTCAAAATTACGTTAATCCCATCACGCGTTGCTAACATTTCGCCAATTACTCGTCCAATTCCTTTTTCACCACCGATAATCCATATCACACTACCCGATTGAATACCTGATGGTATGGCGTTAGGGGGTAATTGGCTTGAAATAATTTGTCGTGAATAAGTCACACCATCACGCACTGCCATAATAGCTTGCCCGTTAGCCGCATCAGTCTGGCGATTTAATATGTTCATATCCTTTGGAGTTATTTCGCTGGCAAAATCAAGCAAGCGTACTGAAGTAGGTTTTAATTCTTGCAGCAATACATTGACAGCACCTGATAACGCAGCTTGAGCTGGCTCAGGAATATCATCTTGTAAAATGCGAAATGCGCCTTGAGTGAGAAACGTCATTGAAGTCATGGATATTGAATTATGGGCATACCATGCTGCAACTCGATACAAACCAGATAATGACTGAAACAATGACAAATGCATAGGGGTAAGATAAATGCAATGTAATTGTTGATACTGCCGTTGCTGTAGTATTTCAACTAGCGGTTGAAAATACAGATTAATATCGTTATGTGTCCACAGCTCATCAGCTTGCGTAATCGGTGCGGCAATGATAATGCTTTCAATACCTTCTAGCGCTAAAGTTTGTTTCACCCAGTCGCCATTATCTCCAATAATTATAACCAAAGAGCTTGGTTGGTAAAATGCTGCAGTAGTCAAGGAGCTATCTTTTTGCCAAACCACCCGTTGTAACCACTCATTTTTTGGTCGTCGTACTGGGTGTGGCATTTGTCGATACTTTGATAAAGCCACACCATAATGATAATAGTAACTTTGCTCAAACGGGTAACCTGGTAACGCTATACGTCGACCTAAAAATCCTTGGTTGAATGCTTTCCAATCAATATTGGCACCATTCACCCATAGCGTCGCTAGTGCGTGCTGTAAGAACTGCTCATCTTCCATCTGCACTTTCGCTTGACGCATAGTCTGGATTGTTTTTTGATTTTGATACTGCTTATTGCCTTGAACAAAGGTCGACAATACTTTACCTGGGCCTATTTCAACAAATAATGTAGTATTAGTTAATAGCTGAGTAGCACCATCATTAAATAAAACTGGGCAACGCACTTGCTGTACCCAATAGTCGACTGAGGTAGTTTGCTGCTCGGTGATCCAATCACCAGACACATTCGAGATAAAGGGAATTTGCGGAGCATGTAACGAAATTTTATATAACAATTGTGCAAATTCCTGTAGCATAGGCTTCATCATAGCCGAATGGAAGGCGTGTGACGTTTTGAGCCGAGTATGCTGAATATTTGCCGTAACTAAAGCCTGAGCAAAGGCATTAATTGCCTCATCTCGTCCAGCTACTACACAGAAACATTCACTATTATTGGCGGCTAATTCAATTTCATTGTATTGGCTTAACCAAGGAGCAAGATCAGCCTGACTGAGATACACGGCAAGCATGCTACCCGGTTGCATTGACTGCATTAAACGACCTCGCGCCTCAATAATTCGAATTGCATCGTTAAGCGAGAAAACTCCAGCAAGACATGCTGCGACGTATTCGCCTAAACTATGCCCTATCATACTCGTTGGTTTAATTCCTAACTCTATGAAAGTTTTAGCTAAACTATACTCAACACTAAATAACAATGGTTGCGTAAAAATGGTCTGATTAATATCCTGGGATTGCTCATCATTAAATAAGATTTTTTTAAGATCGATTGCACAAATCGCATGATATGCGCTAAAGCACTTATCCATCTGCTCACGGAAGACTGGTTGACTTTCATACAGACCTTTGGCCATTCCGCAATATTGGCTACCCTGTCCTGGGAACATAAAACAGATACCACTTGATTCGCTTGAACCATTAAATTGTGGCGCATTTAATATGGTGATTGATGCTACATCAATTTTTGAACCACGACTAACCAAATAAGCACGTCGATATTTAAAAGCACTACGCCCAGTTTGTAAGGTATACGCTACATCAGGTAAACGAATATTAGGCGAATGCTTGACGTGTGTTAACACCGAGATCACTCTTGAATCAAGAGCCGTAGCCGTTTTGGCCGAAAATGGTAATAAGTAATAGTCTCGAATCTGATCGCAGTCATCCTCCGTTAAGCGATAATTTTCCAATGCGATACTAGCATTGGTTCCACCAATTCCAAACGAACTCACCATTGCCCGATGAGGTTGCGGTTGAACCCACGGTTGCAATTGACTATTGATATACAATGCGGAATTTGTCAAATCAATCGCCGGATTAAGTTGCCGAAAATGAGCTATTGGTGGTAATTCTTGATAGTGCAATGCTAGTGCCGTTTTAATCACACCAGCTACACCAGCGGCAGCGTTCAAATGACCAATATTACTCTTAATGGCTGAAACAGCACAATATGGTGTAGCCGACTTACCAAACACCTCATTAAGTGCGCGTATTTCAATTGGATCGCCCAACGCAGTTGCAGTACCATGCGCTTCAACCAGACCAATGCTATCTGGGCTAAATTGTGCCCGTTTCATCGCTAAACAAATAACATCGCGTTGTCCATTAACACTTGGGGCGGTATAACCGACCTTATCATGACCATCATTATTAACAGCTGATCCTTTGATCACAGCATAAATACTATCTCTATCCTTAATGGCATCATCTAAACGCTTAAGCATCACCATTGCTACGCCATCGCCGGTAATAGTTCCTGATGCCATGCTATCAAAAGGTCGACAGGTGGCATCCTTGGCATGAATCATGCCTTCATGATATTCGTAACCACGATAAGCTGGCATTTCAATTGAAGCTCCACCAGCTAGCGCGGCATCACAATCACCGTTACGCAGTGCATTACAAGCTTCATGAATCGCGACTGCTGAAGTCGAACAAGCAGTATCTAGGGTTATAGTTGGTCCGGTTAGATTTAATGCATGAGCAATTAATGCCGTAGCCGCGCTGACATTTAGCATACTTGCCTTATATAGCGAGGTGGCATCATGGTTCTCTTCTAGTACAGCTTGTAACCAATACGGTGAGCTTAAAAGTCCAGCAAATATCCCAATTGATCCAGGATAGCTGTTTGGATCACAACCAGCATGTTCCAAAACCTGCCAACAACATTGGTGTAGCAAGCGAATTTGCGGATCCATTAATTCCGCTTCATTTGGAGTATAACCAAAAAAATCAGCATCAAACCACTCTAAGTCGTCTAATACTCCTTTGGCTTTTATATAATTACTGTTATTAAGTTGAGTCGGAGAAATGCCATAGTCTTGCAGTTCTTGATAACTAAATAGGGTAATACCAGATTCCCGTCCAGAAACCAATTGCCAAAGTGACTCAATATTCATAGCACCAGGAAAACGTCCTGCCATACCGACAATTGCAATAGGTGTATCACCATAATTGGCGATTATTTCTGGTTTATTCACGGTTACTGCTGACTTGGTATTGAGATAAGCGGTTAATGAGTCTAATGTCGGATATTTAAAGAGATCTGTAATATCAACATCGACACCGAGTTGTTTTTGAATCTCTCCCTTTATTCTAATAATATCTAATGACGTTCCACCTAATGCAAAGAAAGATTTACTGCCATCAATTTGTTTTAAATCTAAGACTTGCTGCCATATTAATTTTAACGCTAATGCCAAATTAGACTGAGATTGAATGATGTTTGTTGCTTGCGTTTTATTCTGTTGTTTAATCAGTAGTAAACTACGTAATTGCTCAAGATCCGACTTGCCATTATGATTCTTCGGAATCGCATCCACCACCATAATTGGTTGTGGCAATGCAAATGACGGTAGCGTCGCTGTTAAATAGACTTGGGTGCCTGCTTCGTCATAGTGATCATCAACACAAATTACTGCGCCAATATGACGATTATTTCGCAAAGTATACGTTAATACCACCGCTTCAACAATGCCTTGACAGTTAAGTAATCGTTGAGTGATCTCTTCTATTTCAATACGCTGACCATTTATTTTAACTTGACCATCTTTGCGACCAAATAATTCAACACAACCATCATCCAACAAGCGTGCGTAATCACCTGTTTTATGCATCAAACCGCCTGAAATAAAAGGATCTGGTGTAAACACTGTTTCGGTCAATTGTGGTCTATTTAAATAACCCAACGCGACACCGTCACCACCACTTACTAGCTCACCTATCGCACCTATCGGTAACAGGTGACCATAAAGATCAACCACATAGATCGAAGACCCTGGTGCTGCATAACCGATTGGCACCCGATCAGGAACTAGGTGCTCTATTAAATAGGTTGTGGTGAACACGGTATTTTCTGTTGGTCCATAACCATTAACAACCTGCAAATGGGGATACTGTGTAATCAACTGATTAATATGACGAGCTGATAGCGGTTCACCGCCAGAAATAATATGTTTTAAATAGGTAAAAAAAACGGCGCCTTCTGCAATATAGGTATTTAATAATGCCGTTGTTATCAATGCGTGGCTAACGTTGTGTTCTATGATAGTGCTAGTCATATTATCAATATCAAATAATGACTGGCGACTAAGCAGAACTAACTTACCACGATTAATTAATGTCGCCCAAACTTCATAAACGGATGCATCAAACTCAAACGGTGACACTAATAAAGTATTGGTATAGGTTGGTAGTTTAATCGGACTTTCCACTTGAATAATGCGCAATAAACCACGATGTGAAACCAATATCCCCTTTGGTTTACCGGTAGAGCCTGACGAGTAAATCATGTAGGCGTGGTCATCACGTGTTATCTTAGGAAAATCAGCTACCGGTGCATCTGGTAAAGTCAATAGATCATATTGTTTTACTGAAACATCAAATTTTTTTTGTTGTACCAATAATATTGATAATTGGCTATCGTCGATAATTTCCTGAATGCGCCCAAGGGGGTATTCAGAGCTGATTGGAATATAAGCCGCTCCAGCACGCATTACGCCAACAATTGCGGCAACAGTATCAATAGTACGTTCGCTAATAATACCAATAAAATCACCAACTTTAATACCCTGCTGAATGAGGAATCGAGCAATGAGATCGGCTTTATCAGCTAATTGCCGATAAGTTAATGATTGCTGTTCATCAACCACTGCGACTCGCTCATTTTCGCTTTCTACAACATGATAAAACTGCTCGATAATATTTGATTGTCGATCCCACTGTTGTCCCGCCATTGAATCAATTTGTGATTGTATATAGCGTTGCTGTTGTTCAGGCGAAATATTACGTAATGAAGCTAGCGTACATTGGGGATTATCGACTATTTGCTCAAGTAAATACTGCAAATGATCAAACATGGTTTGTGCCATTCTGTCAGTAAAATACTGCCGAGAATAACCAATCTTAATTAAAAAACCAGTCTGATTGATAACACTCACCGATAATGGATAGTGAGTTTGCTCCTGAACACGCATACTTTGGATACCAATTTGTCCATCTTGAAATAATTGAGATGAGTCAATTGGGTAGTTCTCAATCACTACTAACGAATCAAATAAATCACCTTGATAATCAGCTTGTAATGTGACTTGCTTAATTTTCGCTAATGAATCATATTCATGCTCATAATGACCCATTAACCTATCATGCATCTGTTGAAAATATTCAATCAATGAACTTGAACCATCATCTTTCAACCTTAACGGTAAAGTATTAATGAATAATCCCAAAGCGCTATCAATACCTTCAATGGCAGCATTTCTACCCGAAAAGGTAGCACCAAATACAACATCATCACTATAAAGCCAACGTTGCAACAAAACTCCCCAAGCTACATAGAACAGTGAAGCTGAAGTTATTCGGTATTGACCACATAATTGTTGAATCTTTTGATTTATCGTCTGCGGTAATGTAGTTTCTAACCAACCAACTGAACTTGCTGATAAATCATCACTTGAATGGGTTAGTAACGACAATGGCTCAAAATGGCTTGGTACCAAATTTTGTAGATAAGTAGCCCAATAGTCACGTTGAAAAGTTTGTTGACATTTAGCAATTTGTTGCATGAATGGTTTGAGTGGTAATGCCGTTATTACATCAGTATCTTGGATACCAGTTTTTTGTCCAACGTTATAAATTGTTAAAAGTTGCTGTACAAAAATTGCTAAGCTCCAACCATCCATCACAATATGGTGATACGCCAGCACAAACACACTTTCTTTTGGTAATTGGATTAGGTAAGCTCTAACTGGAATTGCACTTAAGTCAAACACATATTGTAAATCAATGCGGAGAAATTGATTTATAAATTCCTCTATATCATCATTTTGAGGGTAATCTAATTTAATTTTGTAGTTTAGTGGAAAATTTTGTTTATCATTATTTGAATCGATATTAACCACATAAAATGCTGGCAAAATATCATGATTAACAATTTGACAGGGCAGCTCACCCTTATGCCAGAGGAAGTGAGTTCGGAAACAATCATGTTTACTAAATAAAGTCTCTATAACCCATCGGAAAAGTTCAACATCGACACGTCGTGAAAACCGGCAAATAAATTGTTCGTGGTAATTACTATTTCCTTCATCTGCCAATGCATGAAATAAAAAACCATGCTGGCCTGGTGTTAAGGGCATTACAAAGTCATTATTAGCCTTTAAATCTCCGTATTTATTATCCATAATCTAACACTCCAGTTAGTTTTGTTATAATTATTTATATAACGCTAAGGCTGATTTAACGACTCATTGCACTCAATGTTCAAAACAGAAATTGACGAAGCAGACCTAACAATGGTTAAGATATTGCGATTATGGCTGGTTCCATCCAAAACATTCATTAGTGAGATTGTTATTCCATTTCCCCTAAAATGCACACATTCTATTTTTAAATATGTTATTTATTCATCGTTATATGGTTATTGTTTCAGCATAAACAGCGGTATTTAGATCAAATAATAATCTACTTTAAAGCAAATTTCAACCGCTTTTTTGTTAATGCTTTTGTTTTATATGAACAATTGGTTTTATCTGGTAACTATCCCTTAAAATAGTACAACTAAAAAGTAGAAAATTTTCTATAATAAAAGTAACAGAGGATTTAAATATGAGAAAATGACAAAGTACCAAATCGTATCCATATTAAGAAACTGAAGCCAGCATTTCGATTACAGAGTGTTACCATAAATTTGGTATAGGCAAGACAACTTTTTATAAATGGCAAGATAAATACGGCTGTATGGAAACTTAGGATATTAAATGTTTAAAGAAGTTAGAGGCGGAAAACCATAAGCTTTGTAAACACCCCCATAGCTAGTACAATACTAATGTAGAAAATTACGCTACTTATTTTCATGTTTTAGATACAATAGGCGTCACGTTATTTAATGCCTCATCCTTCTAGATTAAACTTATTGATTACATTGAATGTTCTAACACGTCGTTAATTGCGACTACTGTCACTTATAAAATTCATTGACCAACATTCACTTTATTTTGGGCGCCAATATTTTATCCAGACTTCGGGGTAAAATACGTTGTTTACGTTTTACCCCAAGATTAAGTTTTAATTCCCAATACACCCGATAAATACGTTTATGATCCCATGTATAGCCGAGCTTGCGGATACGATAAAAATACTTAGCTCCCCCCAATGAAATTACCTTTCAGACATATCAATCAATATCGGAATAATCATTGAATCATCCGATAACTTAGAGATTATAGTCAGCACAGCGACTTAATCACACTGAATGTTATTGTATATAATACGTAACAATGCTAAAACAACATCGCTTTTCGTTTATTTTCCCCTTATCATAAAAACATTCACGATTTTGTATTTATTCTTCAATGATCTACTTGTGTGAAGTTATGTGCAGTAACAACAAATGCAATCACTAACCTAGGTCTATCTACTATGATAAATAACGAACAAACTTATCAAGAAAATCAGTTCCCTCCATTCAATTCGTATTAGTGTACTTGCTGTTGTTTTGAATTCAACAGATATTGATAATTGGATTACTGAACGATTTGCTACCAAAAGAAGCATAGGTAATACCACTTTAATGGTGTAGTGGCAAACTTGGTTGTTTTATGTCCGATTATGCACTGAAAGTTTTATTAATCGACTTAGATATGCGACCTAAAATATCGAGTTACTATGGCATGATTAATAATATTTCTAGTTAAGATATTTATTAATTGACTTCATTCAATAAAAACCGATTAGAAAATTTAGTTTCTCATACTACAATTACTAATCGTTATCTCATCTATTTCCATGGTGATAGTTAAAGGATAGTTTAATACATTATTATTTTGCGCCCAATTAACGTTTTCGACTTAAAAATTTGATGTCTATTTTTAGGCCTCATTATGATATATAGCAATTATTTACACTTAGGGAGCTTGTAGTATTTTGCTTGAAACAGAGATTGTTGCTTCGCCTATTTACTATCACCTATAACTACCAAAAATTTTGGCTAAGCATGAATTTAAACGTGGAACACTACAATTAATGTCGGACATTCAACTTATGTTACCTTAATGATATATTCAGTAAGTACCTCGTCATAATAAACACCATATATTTTTAATAAACGTAATGATGGTTAGTCAATATTATAGATTAATTGTTCAAAAAATATATTATTGCAATAGCTTATTTTTGACAAGTTCAAAGACAACTCAATGGAGTTTGAACTAAATTTTCTTGGATAACTCCGAATTATTTTGTTCTATACTGGACTGGAAAGTAGAATAGTATAATTTCTTTTGAAAACAACGCATTATGTAATTCTAGAAACGATATTGAATAGTAAATTTGGAGCGGGAAACGAGGTTCGAACTCGCGACCCCGACCTTGGCAAGGTCGTGCTCTACCAACTGAGCTATTCCCGCATAGGTAAGAAGTGGTGCCCGGGGCGAGACTTGAACTCGCACGGCCAAAAAGGCCGAGGGATTTTAAATCCCTTGTGTCTACCGATTTCACCACCCGGGCTCAAAACTGATTACTAAGAAGCAATTCGCTTTGAATGCTGTGCATTTTACCCATCTAAAATTTATCGTCAACTAAAAAATCAAAATTATTGTTTAACTGCTCAATGTTTGTCACATTTTATCGGTTTATTAATCTGTTTTTAAAAAGCTAAAATACCACTTAAACACTAAAAGATGAACCACAACCACACGTTGTTGTTGCATTAGGATTGTCGACTACAAAGCGAGAGCCTTGTAAACCTTCTACATAATCGATTGTACCACCGACAAGATATTGTAAGCTCATAGGATCAATAATAAGCGATACGCCATTTTTTTCGATAGCTAGATCGTCTTCGTTCACTTTCTCATCGAAAGTAAAACCATACTGAAATCCACTACAACCACCGCCTGTTATATACACCCTTAATTTTAGATTTGGGTTTTCTTCTTCGGTAACTAGTGATTTAACTTTATTTGCTGCTGCGTCAGTAAAGTGAATCGGTAAAGCGTTGTCGCTCATATTCTTCTCCTAATATGTTTACCTATGTATTATATACTCTTGCTAGATGAAAATACAAAATAGAAAACCTCTATTAAATAAATTTTTCATAGCTAGCTTGAATTTATTTTGATTTTATGAATAAATACAACAAAATTTTTTAGAGAGATTATCTCGATTATGCTAAACAATTTCAAATCAGAAAAGCTTTATCAACAAGCGTTATCTGTCATGCCTGGCGGTGTTAATTCACCTGTTCGCGCTTTTAATGGTGTGGGTGGATCGCCTTTATTTATTGAACGAGCCGACGGTGCATATATTTATGATGTAGACGATAAAGCTTATATCGATTATGTCGGTTCTTGGGGACCTATGATTCTTGGGCATAACGATCCTGATGTTGCCAATGCAGTAATTAATGCTGTGCGCAATGGGTTAAGTTATGGAGCTCCAACCGAAATTGAAACCAAAGTTGCCGATTTAGTCACACAATTAATACCTTCAATTGAAATGGTGCGAATGGTAAATTCGGGAACTGAAGCAACCATGAGTGCCATTCGTGTTGCTCGTGGTTTTACTGGTCGAGATAAGATTATTAAGTTTGAAGGTTGTTATCACGGTCATGCCGATTATTTGTTAGTTAAGGCGGGTTCGGGCGCCCTTACTTTTGGCCACCCGACTTCACCTGGTGTGCCTGATGATTTTGTTAAGCATACATTAGTTTGTGATTATAACAACTTAGAATCGGTCAAAAAGCAATTTGAGCAATACCCCGATGAAATCGCCGCCATTATTATTGAGCCAGTCGCAGGCAATATGAATTGCGTGCCAGCCAAAAAAGAGTTTCTACACGGATTACGTGCACTTTGCGATAAGTATGGTGCGCTATTAATCATTGACGAAGTGATGACTGGCTTTAGAGTCGCCCTTGGCGGTGCTCAAGATTATTATGATGTTGTGCCGGATCTGACGTGTTTAGGCAAGATTATTGGTGGAGGTATGCCTGTTGGAGCATTTGGAGGTCGTGCGGATATTATGATGCAATTAGCGCCAACCGGTCCAATATATCAAGCAGGTACCCTTTCAGGCAATCCTATTGCAATGACAGCAGGTTATACAACTTTAACCAAGTTAATGGACGTTGGGATCTATCAAGCGTTAGCAGATAAAACTGCATCGCTTGCCAACGGATTATTATCGGTCGCTAAAAAGCATAATGTGCCATTCGTGGT
Organism: Gilliamella sp. App2-1; assembly: GCF_001690255.1. Classification (NCBI taxonomy): domain Bacteria; kingdom Pseudomonadati; phylum Pseudomonadota; class Gammaproteobacteria; order Orbales; family Orbaceae; genus Gilliamella; species Gilliamella sp. App2-1. The sequence continues at coordinate 4,111 of NZ_LZGR01000071.1, read as the reverse complement.
GAATTATGCTGGTGGGATGTTTGGATTATTTTTTACAACTGCTTCTGAAGTAACCAGTTATCAAGATGTTATGCAGTGTGATGTTGAATTATTCAAAAAATTCTATCATTATATGCTAACTGAAGGTGTTTACTTTGCACCGTCAGCTTTCGAAGCTGGTTTCATGTCACTTAAGCACACAGAAAAAGAGATCAATCACACAATTGATGCAGCAAGTCGTTTTTTTAGTAACTTAATTTAAAAGTATAATACTGTTTTATATACCCAAAAGAAAAAATTAAACTATTAAAATAGGTAATAATTATATGGTTAATCCACTTAAAGAAGGTGAAAAAGCACCTCAGTTTTCGTTGCCAGACCAAGATGGAGAGCAAATAAGCTTGAAAGACTTTGAAGGTCAACGTATTTTAATTTATTTTTACCCAAAAGCGATGACTCCTGGTTGTACAGTGCAAGCATGTAATTTGCGTGATTGTCAGGACGAGTTTAAAAAATACAATGTGGTGATCCTTGGTATTAGTACCGATAAACCAGAAAAGTTATCTCGATTTTTTGATAAAGAATTATTAAATTTTACATTGCTTTCAGATGAAAATCACGAGGTTGCCCAAGCATTTGGTACTTGGGGAGAAAAGGAATTTATGGGTAAAACCTATGACGGAATTCACCGTATAAGCTTTTTAATTGGCAAAGACGGTAAAATAGAAAAAGTGTTTGATGATTTTAAAACTTCTAACCATCACGAAGTAGTTTTAGATTATCTTCAAAACCACAGTAAATAGTTTTGCTTAAAAGCAGATTAAATTATAATCTGCTTTTACTTCGTACTAGTATTATTTAATTCGTCTAAATTTGGCCAAGCATTTATAATTGCTTTAACTAATGTAGCTAAAGGTATTGCAAAAAATATTCCCCAAAATCCCCATAAACCACCAAACACAATCACCGCTAAAATAATCACAAGTGGATGTAAATTGAGCTTTTCCGAAAATAAGCAAGGTACTAATAAATTTCCATCTAATGCTTGAATCAAAACATAGCAAAATAGCAAATAACCAAATTGTGCAGTTAATCCCCATTGAAATAGTGCAATTAATACAACGGGAATACTTGAAATAATAATACCAACATACGGTACTAATACAGATAACCCAACAAGCACGGCTAATAAAAGTCCATAATCTAAGCTAAAATACCAAAAAGGAATATAGACACAAACCGATAAAATAATAATGTGCAGAACGTTACCCACAATATAATTGGATATTTGCATATCCATTTCAGTGGCAACTTTGTTTAAAATTGTGCGGTTTTTTGGTAAAATTTTTGAACAGTATCCCAAAATTTTTGCTTTGTCTTTTAATAAAAAGAACATCATTATTGGCACTAATACCGCATTAATTGCAATAGATACCAATCCTAATAAAGAAACAATTGAAAATTGTAATAATGAATTACCCGTTTGTACAACTTTATTAGTAATGCCTTGGATGACCGAGTCAAATAACCCAACATCAATTAATTCTGGATAATGTTCTGGCAAGGTGGTTAGGAAGTTGTTAGCAAAATTTAGCATGTTTGGAATATTGGTGATTAAACTTATACTTTGTTGCCAAATTAATGGTAATAAAATCATAAACCCGACTAATACAACCATTAAAAAAAGCAGTAATACCATCACAACAGCCAGCGTTCTTGGGATATTTTTTTTATGTAGAAAGTTAACTGGGCTATCTAACAAATAAGAAAGCACAATAGCAATTAATACAGGCAAAAGAATTTTATTGAAAAAATAGATGATAATAAACAGGCCAAGAATAACAGCCATTAACGAAACAACATGTGGATCGCTAAAACGCTTTTTATACCATTCCATAAACATTTTTAACATTAAAATACTCCTATTTTGCTCACTTTGCGGATAATAATCTCAGTTTGATTATTTTTTAAAGCCACCAAATATGCCTCGAGTGATCTGCTTACAAATTTGATTGACAACTTGCCTAGTCGCACTTTTAGCTATTTTTTGAGTGATACCATCACGTTGTCCACCTCTTGGCCCTTTTGTCCCAAAAAGAAGCGAACTTAAACAATTAAGCAATCCACCATTACTTTGTTTATTATTTTTATCACCGTCTGTTTTTGTATTGCCATTATTTGTATTTGTGTTTTGATTAGACAAGCTATCTAACAAAAATCCATTTTTCAATATTTCATAAGCGGATTGTCGATCTAAGGTTTGCACATATTTATTGTAAAAATGGGATTGATGAATAATAAATGATTGATTGTCTGGTGACATTGGTCCCATTTTTGAACCTGGCGCAATAATATAACCACGCTCAACCATGTTTGGGCGACCTTTTTCGTCTAAAAACGAGATAAGCGCTTCGCCAACGCCTAATTCCATTATCGCTTTTTCAGTATCAAAACATGGATTCGCGCGCATGGTTTGGGCGGCTGTTTTTACCGCTTTTTGATCTTTAGGAGTAAATGCGCGCAAGGCATGCTGCACACGATTGCCTAATTGCCCTAAAATTGTATCGGGAATATCGCTCGGGTTTTGCGAGGCAAAATAAACCCCTACCCCTTTCGAGCGGATTAGTCGCACAACTTGTTCTATTTTTTTTAATAATGCAGGCGAAATGTCATTAAAAAGTAAGTGTGCTTCATCAAAAAAGAAAACAAGTTTAGGTTTATCAAGATCACCGACTTCTGGCAAATGCTCAAAAAGTTCTGACAATAGCCATAATAAAAAAAACGAATATAATTTAGGTGAGTTATATAATTTTTCGGCCGATAAAATGTTAACTATGCCGCGACCTTCAGAATCAACTTGTATTAAGTCTTGAATATCGAGCATTGGTTCGCCAAGAAATAATTCTGCGCCTTGTTGTTCTAGTGTTAATAAACCACGTTGGATTGCGCCAATTGACGATACCGAAATGTTTCCGTATTGTGTGGTGAATTTTTTAGCATTATCACCCACAAATTGAATTAAAGCTCGAAGATCTTTTAAATCAATTAATAATAGACTGTTATCATCCGCAATTTTAAATATCAGCTGTAACACGCCTACTTGTACACTGTTTAAATCGAGCAAACGACCAAGTAAAATTGGTCCTATATCTGACACGGTACAGCGAACGGGGATCCCTTTTTCGGCAAAAACGTCCCATAATTCAATGGGTGATAATTCTGGTTGCCAACTATCGGCTTCAATGCTAACTAAACGAGCCTGTAGTTTATCAGTTAATATACCTTTTTCGCCAATTCCTGTTAGGTCGCCTTTAACATCAGCAAGAAAGACTGGCACACCTATTTTTGAAAAGCTTTCAGCCATTTTTTGTAGAGTAACTGTTTTACCGGTACCCGTTGCACCCGTAATTAAACCATGACGATTAGCTAATGCAGCTATAATAGATAAATCTTTACCATGGCTTTTGGCAATTACAATCGATTCACTCATGGATTAACCCCTTTTTTTATTTTTGCTTTGTACTTAATACTATTTTGTTATAAAAATAATTTCTCTATTAAAACAATTTTTCTATTAAAGCTACAAATAATATTGTATTCTGAATTAGCAATAGCTGCTATTGTTATTATATTATCTAACCCATATCCCATATAAGGAGGCACTATGTTTCCAGAATATCGAGAAATAATTTCTAAATTAAAAAATACCGATTTACGTTTTCAAAAATTGTTCGATCAACATAATGAGCTTGATCAAAAGATTAAAAACATTGAATCAGGAATTATTGTCAATACCACTGAAACGATAGAGGTATTGAAAAAACAAAAGCTTAAAATTAAAGACGAAATTCATAGAATTTTAAGAAAAGCGTCTGAAACACATCTAAACCTATAATCAGCTACAACTTGTAATTATTTTAATCAATAGCTTTTTTAATATTAAAAAGCGCTCAAATAAAAACCCCAATTATTGGGGTTTTTATTATGTGTTAACTGAAAAGCTTTGCATTAATTATTTTGTATTTAATGATTTAATTTTTCCTGAGCCTTCTTTTGTTTTCGGCTTTTAATTAGCATAATTAAATTTTTATGTGGTGTTTTCATAGATTATTTCCTTTTAGTTATAATTATA
>NZ_LZGR01000070.1:0-48879 GCF_001690255.1 Gilliamella sp. App2-1 | reverse complement strand
ATACAAAGACGGTTTATCATTGACCGATAGGAAGTTACTTAACGCGGAGATTGTTGACATTAAGGTTTGATAGCTAGCTGAATGAAAAGAAAAACTGGCTTTTTGATTGAGAGTCGCCTCAATGGATAAGGCTTTATCGTAACGAGTAGAAGTAATCACATAACGCCAAGGCTGATTTAACCACTCATCACCGTCAACATACCAAACCGAAATCGACGAGCGCAGCCCCTCAACGGTTAAGGTATAGCCGTTATGGCTAATGCAGCCTAAACCCGCCATTAATCCGTCAATCAATCCTTTACCTAATTGTCCAAAAAGGCGATTAAAGCCATTCGCCATATGGTTTTCCTATTTTCCCTAAAATCGCTATATTTTATTGTTAATAAGGTTATTGGCTTATCGTTCTTTATTGTCTTGTTTTAAGCATAAACGATAATGCGAACAGAGTATAAACTATTTTAACGCAAAGTTAACCTTTTTAATCAATACCTTTGCTTAATAACAATAATATCTGTTAGCTAAACGAGTATATGGTAGCGGCTTAACGTCTTTATTTAAAAAGCGATTTAAGCAATGTGATACTTTAACAATTAAAATTTTTTGAAGTTGTTAACTTTACCCAAAAGATGACATCACTCAGCGCAAATCGAAAGAAAAATAATAAAACAAAAGGTAAATTATAGGAACTACTTGCGTTGTTTACAGTCATTGGAGCAAATACGGTAATCAATATACATAAAAAAGCTAACGTTTTATAGGGAGAGAGGATTATTTTAATCATGAAGTGTAAATAACTTGGCGTTTTCCTACATATTATTTAATAACAAAATAATCGCAATTTTGATAAAATCGAAACCGCAAAATCAAGCGATGCGCAAATAATAAAATAAACAACAATAACAAATAAAAAGATCTCAGTTGGATAAACCATACTACGATTATTAACTTGAGTAGCTATAAAAGTAAATTCCGCCACGCCGACAATATAGGCTAAAGACGTATCTTTAATAAGTGATACCCACTGATTGACAAAAGACGGCAACATCATTTTAAGAGCTTGTGGTAAAATGATAAATAAAATAACTTGCTTTTTAGTCAACCCTAATGAAAATGCTGCTTGCCATTGATCTTTAGCCACTGCAATCATGCCGGCATGCACTGAATGACCAATATATGCAGCGCCAATTAAAGATAGTGCACATATCACCGTTGCGATAGCTGGCACATCAACATTAAGCAATACAGGTAATAAAAAGTAAGTCCAAAAAATAAGCATAATAACAGGGATTGCTCTTAAAAAACCAAGTATACTGACTAATAAATAGCGCACTGTTCCTTTTAAGACAGTCAACCCTACGCCAGCCAAAATACCTAACAGGGTTGAAACGATAATTGCAGCAAAACTCATTAACAACGTTAAAAAAATGCCTCCGGGAAAGTTTCCCCACATCATATAACTTAAATTGTTATAAATAACCGCTAATCCTTTGATTTCCATAATTGATTACACCTTACCTATTTGTAATCGTTTTGCTTGATAAATATTACCTAAAGTTCCAACTATCACTATTGCCAAAATATATAATAAAGTTGCAATGGCAAAATCTTGAAAGGTTTTTAATGATTCGGTTTCAACTTGACGCGATACATAAGAAAGCTCTAGTACACCAATAGCCATTGTTAACGATGAATTTTTGATAATATTCATATACTGACCAATTAAAGGCGGAAAGGCAATACGCAAGCTTTGCGGTAAAATAATAAATCGCATACTTTGCCACCAAGTTAACCCTAATGCTAATGAAGCCTGCCCTTGCCCCTGCCTTACACCAGCAATGCCGGCTCTAAACTCTTCGGCAATAAAAGCACTGGAATAACACGTTAAACCAACTAAACCAATCATAAATTCAAAGGAAGGCATTTTCAGTGAAAAAAAGAAAAACGAAATTTGTGGTTCATCAAATAGCCATAACTTAAATTCGACTGGTAATAAATTACCCACACCAAAATACCAAAAAAAGAGTTGAGGTAATAATGGGGAATAACGAAAAATTGCGTTATACCCCATTACAATCCCTTGAATAATCTTTATCGAGCTTTGTTGAGCAATAACTAATAAAAAACCCAATAATGTTGAAAAGACGATAGTAAGCAATGAGATAGCTAACGTAACTAAAAAACCATCCCATAACCACCACCAATAACGGGATTCTAGTAATTGCTCGTGCATAACTTACTGACCTTTACCTATTTTAAAGTCACCACGAGGCATGGCTGATGTGGTTTCAGGTCCAAACCAACGGTTATAAATTGTTAACGCTTGACCATCTTTTTCAAGTGTTAATAAAATTTGGTTGACTTTTTCTTTTAAGCGTTCTTCCCCTTTTGGTATACCAACTGCTTGATATTCTTGGGTGATACTAAATGGCGAAATTTCAAATGCTGCGCGTTGTTCTTCCGGTACATTAGCGAGTAAACCAATTAATTTGGCATCATCTTGAGTAATTGCTTGGACAACACCATTACGTAATGCCGCAAAGGCAAATGGTGTATCATCATAAGAAATCACTTTAGCCGTTGGGTATTTTTCGCGTAGTGTGATTTCCATCACCGTACCTTTATCAGCACCGATACGCAGATTTTTCAAATCATCAGCTGATTTTAAAACGCCCTTTTTCGCGAGAAATTTTTGACCAGTCGCAAAATAAGGCAAACTAAAATCAACAGTTTTTGCCCTTTCATCAGTTACAGTAAAGTTAGCAACAATTAAATCGGCTTTTTGGGAAGTTAATAACGGAATTCGATTGGCTGGATTAGTTGGTACAAGATCAATTTTCACATTCAGTGCTTTAGCTATTTCATTGGCATAATCAACGTCAAGACCAACAATTTTATTGGTCTTTTCGTCAACATATCCAAATGGCGGGTTACTATCAAACACGGCTATTTTGATTTCCCCGCGTTTTTCAATGTCATCAAGGCGATCTGCATAAACAAAATTTGCACCTAACAAACTACTTATTAATGCGACAACAGTGAGTGATTTAGTCAACAATTTCATTCTATTTTCCCAGTAAAAGTTATGTACCGCTAAAGTCTATCAACAAAGAACCGTCTGTATAAATAACAAATACTCACATGGTTATAACTTAAAGTTATATCGATCATGTTTTAAAAAAGAATCCTGGAATAACGGTAATACGCAATACAACATGGTATTTTATAAAATTGAATTACCCAACTATCTCACCATCGACAAAAAAGTAAGCAATTTCTTTTTCGGCTGCGGTTAAAGAATCTGAACCATGCACAGCATTTTCGGTCATGCTGTCAGCAAAGTCCGCTCGTAAAGTGCCCGCTGTTGCTTTAGATAAATCAGTCGGTCCCATCAGTTCCCGATAACGCTGAACGGCATTTTCACCTTCTAAAATCTGAACCACTATCGGGCCAGATATCATAAATTTAACTAATTTATCAAAAAATGATTTACCTTGATGCTCAGCATAAAAGCCTTCAGCTTGTTCTTTCGTTAATCTAAGCATTTTTAGGGCAATAATGTTAAGTCTTGCTTGGCTGATACGGGTTTCAATTTCACCAATCAATTGCTTTTTAACGGCATTGGGTTTGATAATGGATAATGTTCGTTCAATAGTCATGCTTGCTCCGAGTTAATCAAGGGTAAATGCCATTCGCGAAATTTGCCCGCTTTGGTCTAATAATAATAGACGATGTAAACCTTTTTGAGTTACCGTTAAAGCAACTTTTTGATCGTCATGTGTTTGCTCAATCAGTTCACCATCTAAAAACCACCATTTATCGCCTGTACCACCTTGTGGTGTTACATCAATGGTGACATCGTGTTGCCCTGGTAAACGTTTTACTAATTGGTTATCCCGTAATCCAATGATATTCAGTGGCAAAAAAATATCTTTACCAAATACAGGGCAATTTTTATCAACCTCAGGGAACAACGATTGCCGACGCTCTTTGGGTAACAGCCAATTTTCTAAAGCGATTGGCCAAAGTGCAATCTGTTTTTTATGCGCATTACTACAATCTGCTGATACCCGTTTTCCTGCATCATTGACCCAGATCGTTACCCATCCTGAACGGTAGAGATTGTTATTAAGCACTGTGAAAGTATCAAGCGTTGGGGGGACCATATTATTTAATATCCAAGCATTTTTTTGGCGATGGCAGTTTTCGTCATTTGTAGGCAATATTTGCCCTGATGGCCAACAAATTTTTTCTGAAGTTACCGTTGCTGGTTTTGTTACTAAAGGTAATGGTCGATTGAGTCGTCGCTCTTTATTTAATAACAATGTATTAACTTGTTGCAAAATTGGCACTGCTGTGATGGCGCCATATTGACCAACAACTGGCGTGCCATCTGGACGCCCGACCCAAATGCCAATCAAATAGCGAGGATTAACACCAATCGCCCAAGCATCACGATAGCCATAGCTAGTACCTGTTTTGTAAACAAGTTGCTGATGATTAACTAACATCTGCCTTGTGATCCATGCGCTGCCATCGCTAATAAATGGCTTACTTAACAATGGTTCATCTTGTGTAAAACGTAAAGGGCTGACTTGTCCATGACGAGCAAAGGCACTATAGGCACTGACCAAATGATCCATTCTTAACGATGCACCACCTAATATATACGAAATATTAGGATTATTTCCAGTAGATACCAGTGACAACCCAACACTAGCAAGTTTGCCGGTAAACCGTTTTGGACCATAGAGTTCAATTAACTGAACAGCAGGTAAGTTCAATGAGTTTTTTAATGCCTCTGAGGCACTGATTGGTCCATAAAAATCTTCATCAAAATTGGTAGGACGATAATCAGAACTGATTCGAGGCGTATCTTGCAATAACGATTCAGAATGAATCATACCATCATCAATCGCGAGTGCATACATAAAAGGTTTTAATGTCGATCCAGGTGAGCGAAGTGCACTTATCATATCAACCTGACCAAATCTTTCTTTATCATTAAAATCTGCTGAACCAACATAGCCCTTTACTGACATATCGGTATGATCGACTATTAAAATAGCCAGCGAAGTTTTAGGGGGTAGCTGATTTTTACGATTAGACGCAATATCTTCAAGGTTATACTGAAGAGAGTGATCGATCGTTGAATGAATGATATCAACATCAGGATATTGCTGACTTAATCTTCGCGCTAATAAAGGTGCTAGTTGTGGCTTTTTACGTGGGTAAACCCACACTTCTTCCTTTCGAACTTGCTCAATAATATCGGATGACCATACTTGATATTGAGCTAATCTTGCTAAAACTTTGTCTCGAGCTTGTTTGGCGCGCTGAGGATACCTATCCGGACGCAAACGACTTGGCGCTTGTGGCAATACCGCTAATAAAACCGCTTCGCCACGTGTTAACGCTTTTGGTGCTTTGCCAAAATATGACCAGCTCGCTGCCCCGAAGCCTTCGATTGTTCCACCAAATGGTGCACGGTTGATATATAAAGTTAAAATCTCATCTTTGGTAAAATATAATTCAAGTTGTAGCGTTCGAAATATTTGTTGTAACTTTCCAGCTATGGAACGATCGTGAGGATCAAGCAATCTTGCAACCTGCATCGAAATAGTACTGCCACCTGAAATAATTTTTTTATTGGTGATGTTTTGCCAAGCTGCTCGCAGTAACGATGCGGGATTAACACCAAAGTGATCATAAAAGTGGCGATCTTCATAATTTAATAATACATCAAGGTAATCATTGGGCACTTCATCTAATTGAATAGGATATCGCCAAATACCATTTTCATCAGCAAATCGCCAAAGTGGTGTGCCATCTTGCGCAAGAATGGTTTGTGTGTTTTTATTTTTTGCAATCGATAATGGAAATAAGTGATCGGCAACAAAAAAGCAGCCTAGCAATAAAAGGATGAAAAAAAACACGAAAGCTAGAATGTTAAGCAGGTACTTTTTCATTTTGTCAAAAAGTTTCAGGAAACTCTACGTTTTAGTATAAAAAGATACCGCTAACGTTTGTTAGCGGATAATCAATTTGTTTATATTTTTAGTCATTAATCTGAATTAATGTTTTAATACTATTGTTGCTTTGGTTCATTAGGTTCTGCATTGCGCTCAACAACTGACATGACATCAACAGATTGACCAATTGCAAACCTATCAGGACGATACATTGATTCAACATAAGGGTATGGCATCATATAATTACCTGCCGTCACAGCCCTAACTAAATAAGCAACACGAGTGCGATAGGTATCTTCACTCATATAATGATTAATATCAACGGCTGCGACGTATCTATCATCACGAAATTCTTGATATTTAACATCATTGCTATCTTCATCTTTCAACAAATTAGCTAATTCAGGGATCGCCTGTAAGCTAACACTGCTGTTGGTTAGATTTTGGTTTTCTAGTTCAAGACCAGCAGGTAAAAAATCAACAATTAATGCATCATGAACAGCTTCTTTATGTGAATTAACATCTAATACAACTACCATTAAATCCCCTACTTTCATTTTATCAGGTTGAATTTTATTACCTTTCAAATCATAGTAAGCACGTTTAATTGTTAATACATTTTCATCACTAGTTGGCGCGGGGGCGTTTTTATCATAGCCTGACACTGTGAATTTAATATAAAGAGGCTGAGCATCTTTTGGGTTCGAAATCGTCAAGCCACTCGCTAAATTACCAACATCAAAAGAGCGCGATAATGCAGAATCGACCTCATTTGACTGTTCATTGATCGCAACATCAAATTTATGCGAAGATTTATGTTGTTCCAATGACCAGCCTGCCACAAATAATGCATTAAGTTCCTGTGTTGAAAAATAACGAGTATCATTAAGTAGATCAGATAAATGAATTAAATAATCAGCTTGTTTATCAGCACTTAATCCGTTTTCAATCAACAATGATAAGACTAACGCATTATCACGAATCGCACTACCATATTCGCCAAGCCAAGCATATTGATTATCATAACTTGTTGTAAATACTTGTGGCATCAAGCTGTTATAGACGTTGTCAAAACCAGCTAATTTAGCAGATAGTGCTAACTGAGCAACAGGTAATGGTGACAACACCTTAAAATCACTCTCAGTGATCTGTTGATACATTCGATTGATCTCATTACGCATTGGTACCGTAATTTTATTTTGCTTTGCCAGTACCATTAAAGCATAAGCTTTAGTAGCAAATTGCGTATAATTGCTTACTTGTGAATTATCATAATAGCTTTGTAAATTATTAAATGCATTAGCATCGTAAATATATTGGCTAATACGAGCAATAGCTGCATCAAGCGCACCATTATTAACATTATATCCTCGTTCTTTTGCTTGTAATAAAAAGTCGGTTGCATACACGGTTAACCAATGTTCTTCAGCACTCTCTTTATTCCATAAACCAAAACTACCATTATTGCGTTGCATTGATAAGATTCGTGAAATACCTAATTGTACTTTTTCGCGTCGTTGCTCATCGGATTCAGTTTTAACTCCTAAAGCAGTGAGCTGTTCTTGGTTTGCATATAATGATGGCATTAAGCCACTAATGGTCTGTTCCAAGCAACCATATGGATAGGCAAATAATTCTTTAATGTACTGAGCAATATTGAGAGGTGGTTGATTTGATACGATTAATTTACCATCAACCGTGTTTTCAATCATTTCAGTAATACTATCTTTAGGTAATATCCAACTGTCTCCCCCATTTATTGCTGCCGCATAATATTTTGTCGTTGCGACATAAGCAGGTCTAACTCCGACTTTCCATGAGCGTTTGATTTGGTAATCAGAACCATCATCTAACAAAATCCCCTTGACATTAATAGTTACAATACCTTGTCCATAGCCATAATCAGCAACAACGGGCACTTGAATAATTTGTCTTTGCTTACTATCTAGTGTTATTGGCGTGCTCTTAACTGTATTTTGATGAATCAAACCGTCAGTTGTCACTTCGATTTGCATTGTTTGTGTTTTTTCGGTTAAATTATTAAGATCTAACGCCAAGCTAGCCTGATCACCACCCGATAAAAAGCGCGGAGTCGATAGCTCTGCAACCACTGGCGATGCAACTGTCATTACTTGTTCAGCCTTGCCATAGCGATTATCATCCCATGCTTGAACCATGATGCGTAATTCACCATTAAAATTAGGCAAAGCCAGATCAACAACACCTTCGCCCTCATCGTTAAGCGTGATAATTTGTAATTGCTGAGAAATAATATTGACTTCGGTTAATGTTTTGTTACCACCGGTGTTTGCCACACCGAGCAAAGCATCACCGCCAAAACTCACATTCACATTGCGTCCTTTTCCTTCAATCAATTTGCCATATACATCATATAGATCGACATCATAACGTTTACGACCTAAAAACGCACTGTAAGGATCAGGTGTGGCAAAATTAGTAATGTTTAATACACCTGAATCAACTGCCGAAACTAATACCGTTACCTTACGATCTTGTTGGATTGCGCTTTTATCCATTTTGACTTTTATTGGAATCGTTTTTTCAGGTTCTGTCTTTTTCGGCGCTTCAATACTCACATTTAATTGACGATTCAAAGTATCAATGGGTAAATATAGCAATCCAATTGCTCGTTTAACCGTTTGTACTTCAGCATTGGTTGATGGGCGAATAATCATCGCATTAATATAAATATCATGACGTCCCCAATCTTGAATTGGGATTTCGACATCAAGTCCGTTTTCATCAACGGTAATATCTTGTTTCCATAACATACCATCATTGGTTTCAAGTGCGATATAACCCGATCCAGCGACTGGGGCTTGTACATGTATTTTAGCAGTATCTCCAACTGAATAGACCGTTTTATCCAGACTTAATTTAACCTGATCTGGGCGAACAGCATTGGTACCATTAGTGTTATCTTCCCAATTGTAACCACTTCTAAAACGTAAGCTACTGGTGATGTTATTTTTAGTATCGACAATTTCAATACGGTAAGAGCCATAATCATCTGTTTGGTAGCTGACTTTGGTTGTGCCATTGGCATCAATAGAAAGTGGTTGTTCTTGCGCAACAAATTCACTTGAATTGTATTCTTGATGCCATCCAGCATCGTCAGACCAACTCCAATAATAATTACGACGTTCACGAATAATTCTCGCCTTTAAATGATTTGCAGCCAGCTTCTCGCCATCGATGTTAATATAGGCCACTTCAAACTCTGCATTAGCGCCTTTATCAACTGTTGGGCTGTTTTCGTACCGATCTGATGACCAATCGTAATAAGGCGATTGGGAAAATAGTGCTCGCACGGCAGGTATTTGCTCACAGGGCCAAATAGTTTGGCTGGCATAACGTGTAACAGGACGCCCCCCTGAATCGAGTAAACTTGCTTGCAAAATAAGTTTAATTGGAGAGTTCAATTTACCCCAATTGCTAGTATCTATCCCAACTTTTGCGATCCCGTTTTTATCTAACGTCGTCTCAATATTATCAAGTTGATGAGCAAGATTACTGTCAGTCACATCACCAATTTTATAATCAGCAAGTTCAGGGATTGAATCAATTTTTTTAAGATAAATATTACCTTCTAAATTATTGCCTGCCGCTGGGGCACCATAAAGGTACCAACCTTTAACATCAAAATTGACACTTTTATCAAACATAATAGGTTTATTTGATGCTGTGGTCATTTCCATTGCCATGCGCTCTGGCAAAAATTCTTCGACACGAAACCACGCGTAACGGTAATTATTATCGCCTAAATTAAACCGGAATGCCCATTTACCTGTTGCTGCATTAGCAGGAATAACATATTGCCATTGATATAAACCGTTTGAGTCAGCTTTGGCACTGATAGTAAAAGTTTCAACAATTTGATCATCTGGTGACAAAACATCAACAATAATGGGTTGCACCGGCAATGGCTTACCATCAGCATTACGCAAAAGCGCATTAAAATAGACCGTTTCTTGAGGACGATATAAATCACGGGCTCCAAAAGCAAATAGTTGTTTTTGATAAAAAGCAGAACCGGTCAAGTTATACTCGGTTAAATTTAAAGCATTACGTTCTAAACTCACCAAAGAAATCTGTTTTCCATCATTTACGGTAAGTAAGGCATAATCCATGCCTTTTGGTAAAGTCACTTCAGCATAACCAGTAGAGTCGGTTTGGGTTGAAACCGTTGTACAGTTCTTATTACTGTCTTTGATACTTTTGCTACATAAAACAGATAAATTCATATCGGAAAGAGGTTTGCCATTGTCAAGTCCAAGGGTAATGACAGATAATTTACCATTCTCGTAAGCATGCACCGCAACACCAATATTACTGATTGAAAACATTGTTGCGGGATTTGAATAATCATAGGTTCCAGCTTGATTCATAACAGCAAAATAAACACCTTCTTGCTGTAACTCTGGAATTGAAGATAGGTTAAGTAATACCGTTTCTTGAAAATTACGTTTAGGATTAAGATCAAATCGAGACGAATAAACTAATTCAGCGAATTGATTAATATTCTTTGAGTTCCAACTGGTCACTTGGTCAATAAAACCATAATCAGCAACAAAATCAGATAACTGCTCTGGTCTGATTTTAAAAAAATTAACATCAATTTTATTCACATTAAGAGTGATAACAGGTAAACCACTCATTGATCTACTTGGTAGCAAAAAACCACTACTGGCAAAGCCCACCATCGGCTTGCGATCTTGGGTTTTAATTTCCGCCTGATAGACTTCTTTTAAACTGTTGCCATTAATGGCCGCTAACATTTTATCGATAGTAAGTTCTAATTCACGATTTGGCTCCAGGTATCGATGTCTTAATTCTAATCCATTATCTGACAGCTCCCAAGCGCCATCAACATTACCGGCTTGGCGATCAACTAAACGAAGTAAATTAGAAAAATTAAGTTTAGGATTTAAAGGAACCGAAAAGGTAATAACCAGTGTACTTGAACCATCAAGAATGACTTCAGAACTATCAATGACCGTTAATGCTTTACCATGATATTTTTCGATTAATTCTGGGGTTGGGTTAAAAACAGGTTTTGGCGATTCTTCTTGCGCTATTGCACTGCCCTCATTAGGATTACTAACATTAGCTGCATTATTATTATCAATGACATTTGTTGTTGCTTGCGTTGTTAATTGTTGAGCACTTGCAGTTTGCTCCGTTTTCTTATTATCACATCCGACTAACGCTAATAATAGGCTCAATATAGCTAAATGTTTTACTAATCCCATACCCACTCTACCTCATATATTATTCTCATATATTATTATCGTTATTGTAGCTCAACTTGATTATATTTTAACCTTATATTATGCACTGCTATTTGCCATTTGGCAAAGGGTGTTTAATAAAATTTTGCGATTCCTCCGCAAAAAGAGAATAAAAAAAACAAATAAAATCAATGTATTTTCTGAATGTTTTTTGTGAGTACTTATTTTAGTATTAAACATAAAACTAAAAGCTCATCTACAATAATAGATGAGCTTTTAGTTGATTAAAATGAATAAATAAAATTAAGATTATAAGAAATGTTTAGTGTGAGGCGTTGCGACTAATTTTTTGAGAATAAAATTTAAAATCACACCATAAAGTGGCAAAAAGAATAATCCGCAAATTAGAATTTTGAAACTATAGTCCATTAACGAAATTTCGGCCCAGTGATTTGCCATAAATTCATCGCTACTTTGATAAAATGCGATAGCAAAAAAGACAATAGTATCAATACCATTACCAAAGATTGCTGATGCAGTTGGTGCAACCCACCATGATTTATTTTTTCTTAAATAGTTAAAAACCGTGATATCCATCAATTGCCCAACGAGATAAGCTGCAAAACTGGCTAGCGCTATTCGAAATACAAAGCTATTAAATTCGGTCAATGCCGACAAACCAACCCAATGTGTCTCAAAAAATAACACCGAAATAAGGTATGAAAATAGCAATGCGGGGATCATTACCACAAAAATGATCTTTCTTGCCAAGCTTGCACCATAAATTCGAATGGTCAAATCGGTAGTTAAAAAGATAAATGGAAACGTGAAAGCCCCCCATGTGGTGTGAAAACCAAAAATATCAAACGGGATTTGAACTAAATAATTGCTTGACGCAATAACTAATATATGAAAAAAAGCCAACCAGTAAAGCGCTTTTTGCTGTTGCCCACGGGTAAAGTTTTTTTCTATCGATTCGAACTGATTCTTTAAGTACATCTTGTTTCCTTTTTAATGGGGTGAGAGAACCCAGTTATTAATAAATCTATCTAGCCTTAGCCATATATTCTTGCAAGCCCTTATCACGCAGCAGGCAACTAGGACACTGACCACATCCCCCTTCAACGCCGTAATAACAGGTGTGGGTATGTTGTTGGACATAATCAAGATAGCCCAGTTTATCGGCCATTTCCCATGTTTGTGCTTTGGTCAAATACATCAGTGGTGTAATAAGATTAAACGCATAATCCATGGCTAAATTCATTGATACATTCATTGATTTAATAAAGATATCGCGACAATCTGGATAGCCACTAAAGTCGGTTTCACAAACGCCAATAATAATGTCAGAAATCCCCTGCTGTTTGGCATGGCAGCCAGCTAACAGTAAAAAGAGCATATTACGCCCATCCACAAAGGTATTAGGATAATTGCCATCTTGAGCTGATTTAATTTCTTGTGAATCGTCAATAAGCGCATTATTCGTGGTTTGTTTGATAACTGAGGTATCAATGACAGTTTGCTTTATGCCTAAATCTTTGGCGATCCATTTGGCTTTTTCAAGTTCAATTGCATGACGTTGACCATAGTGAAAACTGATTGCTTGAACGTTTTCACGTCCATAATCAGCAATGGCTTGCAGTAAGCAGGTGGTTGAATCTTGCCCGCCAGAAAATATAACGAGTGCTTTATGAGTTTGCATTAACGGTTCCTATTTGGATGGATTAAATTAGCGATTATCCACTTTTTCTGGATACATATCGTGATTAGCTAATCGATTAGCCGCAACTTGTTGCCAATGAGTCCCTAATTTGCCATAGTTGGCGTAAGGATCAATCGAAATGCCACCGCGTGGTGTAAATTTACCCCAAACTTCAATATATTTAGGATCCATTAATTTAATCAGATCTTTCATAATGATATTAATGCAATCTTCATGATAATCACCATGATTACGAAAGCTGAATAGATAAAGCTTTAGCGATTTACTTTCAACCATTTTAATATTGGGTACGTACGAAATATAAATCGTTGCAAAATCAGGCTGACCAGTGATAGGGCAAAGGCTCGTAAATTCTGGGCAATTAAATTTAACAAAATAGTCGTTATTCGGATGTTTATTATCGAACGTTTCGAGTATTTCAGGGCAATAGGTTGTAGGATAGCGAACAGACTGATCGCCAAGTAGTGTAATTTTACTCATAATGTTTCCTTAGTTTTTTAGCGTGGGAGGTTCACGAACCACGTAACGAGGCGCACACCATACTCTTTTTGTTTTAAAAAGTCTAGTATGACAAGGATTAATACAAAATTAACACCATCAACAGTAACCATTGATGGAGTTAATGATAAAAACACGGTTGAAAAACAAGTGAATTGGATGAATAATCTGTGTGTTACCGCTTATTTCAATTTTAATTCTTGATAAAATTTAGCTAATTCAGCTTTAGCTTCATTGAGTTCTTTTTCAGCATCGGCTAATTTTGCTTGTTGTTTGGCAATTTTATGTTCATTACCTTTTGCTTTTGCTTTCGCTAACGCTTGAGTCCTTTCTGCCACTTTATTGGATTTGTCGCTAACATTTTTTTTGTATTTAGCTTCTAAATCATCATTTGAACAATGCTTATTGACATCGTGTAATGCTTTTTCCAGTCCTTTAACTCGGTGAGCGTTATTATGCTTTTTAGCATAATCAATTTGTGTTTCAATGGCTTGTTTTTTGTTTTCACACGTTAGTCCTTCTGTTTGATTCGAGGCATAAGCACCAAACGACAATAAACTCGCCAAAGTAATAATGCTTACTTTAGTCATTACTCGAATTACTGATTCCATATGAATTCTCCTTAAAATTATTTTCTTAATTGAACACAATCAACTTTGTGATCTTTGCCTTTAGTCAGAATTAAACTAGCCCTTTCCTTTGTTGGTAAGATGTTTTCAACTAAATTTAATTCATTAATTTCGTGCCAAATGCGATTAGCAATGTTTACCGCTTCTTGTTCTGAAATTTGTGAGTAGTGGTTAAAATAAGAGTTCGGGTCACTAAATGCTCCCGCTCTAAATTTTAAAAAACGATTTACGTACCAATTATGTAATAACGAAACTTCAGCATCCACATAAATTGAGAAGTCGACATAATCAGAGACAAAAACACGGTTATTTGCTTGCGGATAGTTTAAGGTACTTTGTAGTACATTTAACCCTTCAAGAATCAAAATATCAGGACTATCAATAACGATTTCTTCATCCTCAACAATATCATAAACCAAATGAGAATAAACGGGTGCTTTAACTTGTGGCTGTCCTGACTTTATATCAGCAACAAAGTTGATCAGTTTTTTGATATTGTACGATTGTGGAAAGCCTTTTTTATTCATTATCCCACGCTCTTCAAGGCATTTATTGGGATATAAAAATCCATCAGTTGTAACTAAAGCCACTTTACGATGCTCTGGCCAACGCGTTAACAACGCCTGCAATACCCTTGCTGTTGTGCTTTTACCGACAGCAACACTACCGGCAATACCAATGATATAAGGGATTTTGTGACTTTTGCCTAAAAACTTAGACAGTACGGCCTGCCGGCTAAAGCTATTACTAATATAATAATTAAGCAATCTTGATAGAGGCAAATAAATGTCACTAACTTCATTCATAGACAAGTCTTCATTAATTCCTTGTAAAGAAGTTAACTCTTCAGGGGTTAACGTCATCGGTACCGCATTACGCAAACTTGCCCATTCTTGGCGGTTAAATTGCATATAAGGGCTCAAATGATTTTTCATTTTATCTTGTTCTCTAATTCGATCTCATAAATTTATTGGGCTCAGATTATACATAAATCTCTTTTTTTACAATCTTAAATTAGCATGACTGCTTCATCATAGCTATATTTAAGACTTACTGATAAAATAGGCTGGTTAAATGGTTAACCTTAATATGAAACAGAGAATGTATGTTAAAAAATAAATCGAAACCAAAAGCTAAAAAAAGCCGCCAAGAAATCAATGAAGAGTCTCGGGAGCTAAAGCGTAAACGTAAGCACAAAGGCTTGCCTAGTGGCTCGCGCTTTAATAATCAAGATAATAACAAAAATAAAAATTCGACAAAAACTACCAAAGATCCCCGTATCGGTAGCAAAAAACCGATTTCATTAATTGTTGAAAGTTCAAGCGCTATAACAAAACCAGTTAAACAACCTAAACCAATCAAATCGGTTTTATCGCCACAGCAAGAATTAGAACAATTAGAGAATGATCCAAAATTAGATATGTTACTGGATTTAGTCGAGCAAAATGCCAAACTCTCTAAAGATCAACAAATTTATCTTGATAGCAAACTGGATCGAATCGATGAACTGATGCGGGAGCTTGGTTATACTGATGATGATGACTTTGAAGATGAAGGTGAAAAAAAAGAAGATATTGTTAGTTTATTAAAACGAAACTAATAAGAGACAAATGTTATTAGTGTCTTTCTCAATGCAAGCAGAAATAAGATCCTAATCATTAAATTTCTGCTCATAATTTAAAATTAAAAACTATTATCTTTTATTCAATCCATTGATAACTTAAAAGCGAGCAAATCATAATGCCAATATTAATTATGTTAAGTTTATATTTTGGGTTATTGATTTGCACATTGTTATATTTACATAAAACCAATCGAATCAAAATTAAAACAAAAATCAAGAACCAGCAAAAACCGATATTAAAAATTCATAAAAATAACAATACCAAAAACAGACTTAAACGGAAGTAAAAAGCAT
Organism: Gilliamella sp. App2-1; assembly: GCF_001690255.1. Classification (NCBI taxonomy): domain Bacteria; kingdom Pseudomonadati; phylum Pseudomonadota; class Gammaproteobacteria; order Orbales; family Orbaceae; genus Gilliamella; species Gilliamella sp. App2-1. The sequence continues at coordinate 32,890 of NZ_LZGR01000070.1, read as the reverse complement.
GGCTGATACGCAATTATGGGATCAAGTATTAATTGAAAAATACAATTATTCAGGTCCAAGATATACCTCTTACCCTACTGCACTTGAATTTAATGAAGACTTTAATGAGCAGGATTTTTTATCAGCAGCAACACGTTACCCGACAAAGCCATTATCGCTTTATGTGCATATCCCGTTTTGTCATAAACTTTGTTATTTTTGCGGTTGTAATAAACTTATTACTCGCCAAAAACACAAAGTTACAAACTACCTTGATATTTTAGATATTGAAATTGCCGAACGTGCCAAATTATTTAATAAGCGCATAGTAACCCAAATGCACTGGGGGGGCGGTACGCCGACTTTTTTAACTGATGATGAAATCACTCGACTAATAACTTCGCTAAAAAAACATTTCAATTTTGCCGCTAATGCTGAACTGTCGATCGAAATCGATCCTCGTGAAATTACGCCACACACTATTGATCATTTAGCTCACGTTGGGTTTAATCGATTAAGCATGGGAATTCAAGATTTTAATCATGAAATTCAAAATCTGATTAATCGCGAACAAGATGAAAACTTAATTCGATCACTGATTGAACAAGCGCGTAAAAATCATTTTCATTCAATTAGTCTAGATCTCATTTATGGCTTACCCAAACAAACCGTTGCTAGTTTTACCGAAACGCTCAATAAAGTGATTGATATCTCGCCCGATCGTTTAAGTGTATTTAATTACGCCCACTTGCCAAGCCGTTTTGCAGCGCAGCGTAAAATTAAAGATGATGATTTACCCAATGCTAATCAAAAATTACAGATTTTACACACAAGTATTCAAAAACTAACCGAAGCGGGATATCAATTTATCGGCATGGATCATTTTGCCAAACCCACTGATGAATTAGCAATTGCCCAACAAAAAAATCAATTGCACCGTAATTTTCAGGGTTATACAACGCAAGGAGATGCGGATTTACTTGGGCTGGGTGTATCAGCCATTAGTATGTTAGGAGATAGTTATGCGCAAAACCAAAAAGATCTTAGATCTTATCAAAGTCAAGTTGAACAAAAAGGTCATGGATTATGGAAAGGATTTAATTTAAATCAAGATGATATCATTCGCCGTGAAGTAATCAAGCAACTCATTTGCCACTTTTATTTAGATAAAAAAGTGATAGAAGAACAATTTCATATCCAGTTCGATAACTATTTTGCTGAAGACTTAAAACTACTCGCGCCATTGCAACAAGATGGATTAGTTACAGTAAATGATAAGATAATTAAAGTTCAACCTAAAGGGCATTTATTGATACGCAATATTTGCATGTGTTTTGATATTTATATGCGAAAAATGGCAAGGCAGCAGCAATTTTCCAGAGTTATTTAATTTGAAGTCGTTTTCAAATTACTGTAAACAACGCGAGTGATTTCTACAAAGTAAATATTATGATAATATTTAACCTAATTTAATAAAATAAATTAATAGCTTATTAATTTTATTGTGTTATTAAAGGTTAACCTTTAATAACACAATTTTAGTTTAGACATGAAATTTTTATTTTTAATAAGGACTATATTGATAAAATGGGATTGATGAATAAATTAGTAGAAGTATTTCCAACTCGCTCTTTAAAAGTTATGAAACTAAAGCAAGAAGGCTCATTTCACCAAATAAGAAGAATATGTGCGACAATAATTCTCTTTATGTTAGCTATGTTTATAGCCCTGAAAAATTATCCTGGATTAATTACTGATTATAAAATATCACGTAATCCCGTTGTGGTTGACTATGATGTAGAAGGGAAATGTCGTGCAAAACGTATGATTGATAATTGTTCAGTGAAAATTACCACTGATACTGGACAAGTTATTACGCGTGATTACGTTTTCCTTGGTGGAGCAAAAGAAAATTATAAAGTAGTAACTATGGCTTCTGCTGATGATCCATCACTAGTAACAATCGATTTAGCTATTAATAATATGCGGACTCTATTTTTGGCTACTACGGTTCTTACTCTTTTGTTGTTGTTGGTTACATGGATGAGTTTAGTGTGTTTCTTAAGAACACATAAAATGGCAAAAGTTATCGATGAAATTAACGGACAAAAATTAACCCCTGTTATTGTGCCGATTAAATTAGTCTCTTATGGTAAAACAATAACAGCTTTATATCGTGCAAACAATGCACAAGGAATAAATGCTAAATATGCAGCCAATTTTAATAAAGGCTCAAACGGTGGACCAATCATTATAGGTGATATGATTAGAAATACATGTAATGCATTGGCCGTAGTCGGAGAAAGCAACTCTGTACCTATTCTTCTTGATCAAAACTTTACGCGCTGTGATTTTACCTATGATGAAATGGAGGCATTAGAAAAAGTGCTCTCTTAATGCAGATATGATGTCAATAGTAGTGAAATCAGTTTAAGTCTAAATATTTACATGTTATAAATAGGGCGATAGTATCGCCCTATTTTTTAAACTTGTGATATGTATTGCAATTTATCCTTTTCTTTTAAAACAAAATAAACAAACTGCATTTATTAATGGCTTGCGAGATAAACCTTAAATTTTGTCGTTTGGGCAATCACTTCAACACTTTTGAATGTTTCAGCTAAAATGGTTTGATACGGTAAAAATGAATTTGCCACAATGCACAAATAACCATTTAATTTTAGGTGTTTTTTCGCTTCTCTGATTAACGTATTGACAGCCGTGTAATCGGTCTGTTTACCATCATGAAAAGGTGGATTGGAAACAATAAGATGATATTTATCATTTAGATTTGAAAAAACATCACTCGCTACAACTGTGGCATTAACATGATTACGGTGTAACGTAGCTTTACTTGATTCAATTGCAGCACTGCTCACATCGGATAACGTTAGTGCAATATCAGGGTATAATTTACCTAGCACCGTGGACAAAATGCCCGAACCACATCCCACATCTAATACATTACCTTTAATAATATCAGTACGATCCATCAATGCATTTAACAGTAACTCACTGCCGGTGTCTAACCCTTTTTGGCTAAAAACACCGGGTAAACTTTTGATTTCAATATTCTGATTTTCAATAGTTAAATGGTAACTTAACCACCACTCATCAAGATCAAAGGCTAAACGGCTATCCGCCTGAAAATGATATAAGCCACAACGCCTTGCACTATCGATTTTTTGAATTGTACCAAAATCACTCAATAAATCTTCCACGCTTTTTACACCTGTTCTATTTTCACCAATGATAAAAATATCACTGCCTTTTGGCATATTATGCAATAAATAAGAAATCTGAAATTGTGCTTCGCTTTTTGTTTTTGGCCAATAGTAAATTAGCGTATCCATGCCAACATAGAGTTCTGCTTCTGGCAACAATGAAAAATAGGTATACTTGCCACGGACACTATTTTTTAAACGTAAATAAGTATGAAATTGTGTGCAATGAATCTTAACTTGATTTGCTGACATGATAGCGGGATAACTGTCTTGAATATCACCAGCGATGATCACATTTTTATTACTAAAAAATGTTTGATGACGCTCAAGTACTTGACTTGCTGGAGTAAAAGCTGATGTTGCCATATTTCCTCAATGAAAAACCTTTATAAATTGATGCATTGATTATACAATTAACTATCTTTAATCTCTAATAAAAAACAGTAAGTCAATAATGACGCAACAAGATTGGTACCTAAAGCAGTGCAATATAACGCAATATGTTTTGCGCAACACAAATGTCTTTAAGGGCGAAATCGCCACTCATATCAGCGATAAGATCCGGCTAATTGTCGTTGCCAAAGAGCAACCAACCCAAAAAATCTATCTGGATATATTAAATGCGATTCGTCTTACCCAAGATCAGGTGCTAGTATTAACACCATCTCAACTTATTGTATCAGCGAGTGATATTAAAACAGTGATTTGGTTTATCGATATAACGCCTGAAGAGTCTTGGCAAAACCCATTAACGATTCAAACCGCTAGCTTAGATCAGCTTGCAAAAGCACCCCAACAAAAACGCCTACTTTGGCAACAGTTATGTCAATATGAAAACTATTTCCACCCTGACCGAACATGATTTAGTAAAAGCTTTTGAATTAGAGCTGATCTGTCATGCAATCCCTTGGTCAAAACAGACGTTCTTTTCAAACCAAGGTGATCATTACTTAAATTTTAAAATAACGATTGATAACCAAATAGTAGGATTTTGCATCTGCCAACAAATCGCCGATGAGGCTAATTTATTTAATATTGCAATTCATCCCGATTTTAGAAAGCAAGGACTGGCAAAAGCTCTACTCAACCATTTGATAGAAGCGTTAATAACCATAAAATCGCCTTGTCCGATTTCAACACTTTGGCTTGAAGTCAGGCAATCAAATACGTCAGCAATTTCGCTATACCATGCGCTGGGTTTTAATCAAATCACAATTCGAAAAAATTATTATCCAACAACCGATGGTAAACAAGAAGATGCGATTATCATGGCTTATACGTTAGCTTTGTAATTAACCAATCAGGTAAACCTAAAAGGAAGCCGATGTCACAAAATAAAGCCTTACTCTTTGTCAATGGTGAGCCACCATTGCATAGCTTTTGTAATTTAGAAAAGTACACCTATATCGCTTGTACTGATGGTGCTTACCATAATTATCTGTCCACATCATCAATCCAACCTGATTTTATTATTGGTGATTTAGACAGTTATAATTCAAACGGTAAAATTCCTCCCAAAACTGAAGTTATTCATACACCCGATCAAAATAAAACGGATTTTGAAAAAGCACTTTTATTTCTAATGAGTAAAGGGATAACTTCATTTGATGTATTTGGCGCTACAGGAAGGGCGAGCGATCACTTTTTAGGAAATCTTTCTGTTGCAATGCAATATTATCATCAATATCAAATAACGTTTTATGATAATTATTGCCATTTCTTTTTTGCCAAATATCATCAGGAAATTACTCATGTAAAAGATCATATTATTTCACTAATGCCACTTTCCAAAGTAACGGGTTTAACTATCACCGGCTTACAATATCCCTTGATTGACCAAAATCTATCGCTAGGTGAAATGGTTAGTTTAAGAAACAAAGCGATTAACGATTTAGTTAAAATATCATTTAAACATGGTGATTTAATGGTTTTCATTGAAGATTAAAATAATGTAGATTGACATTGCCTTTTACATTACTTTACAATTGCTTTACAAAAAAATAACTATAAATATTGATAAAAGGAAATTCACATGCATTTAAAAAAACTTTCTCTGTTTGTTTGTTTTTTATTTTTCCCCTGTCTATCTATCGCACAAACTAACAATAAGCAAAGTGAAACAGATAAAGTCATTGATACGTTTCTTCAATGTAATAATCGTTTTTTCGAACAACTCGCTAAACATCAAAATTCAATAAGTCAATATATTGATTTAGCTACTACTCCTGATAATGTAACCTATATCCCCGTTGAATCTATTTATCAGGCAGACAAAAACAAAGTGAAGTTTAAAAAACCGCTTGAATATCGCGGTTTAAAAATTACAGGTTATCAAAACATCTATATCCCAACCACTTTATCTGGCCAGTTTCTTTATTGGGGGTTTATCTTTGATAACAAAGAAGATGAAATTAAAAAAGCTTTAAAGAATATTAACTGGTTGCCATACAACACCGATGTTTACATAGCGAACCCTAAAATTTATGATCACCAGTCAAAATTTCCAGCATGGAAAGACGATCTTTATGCTATTGATGGCGTTATACCAAGACTTGGCACAATTAATAAAGCGCTTTATTTAGAGCTTACTGCCGATAATCAAAGTAGCGTTTTTTGTTCTATCCAAGGAGATTTAAAAAAAGAAATTCTTCTAGCGACTCGTCCTGATCTAAAACCAATCATCGAAAAACATGAAGCTGAACGTCAAGAACGAATTAAGGTATACAAAGAAAAAATGAAAAAAGAGAAAGAACAATCTCAACCACAAACTAACCCTGCAGAAACTAATTCAAAAGTTGGAGATAATATTTAAATGAAAAAGATCAGTTTATTTTTAATTCTCTTTTCTTTTGTGACATTTAGCTATGCTGTTGAAGAAAAAACTGATACCAACACTAAAGCGAATGAGAATACTGCTGCTGAAAGTTTAAAAGATCCTAGGGTAGGTAAACAATTTATTCCAACATCTATAACAAACGAAGATAATACTATTGGTTATTCATTTTTAGATAGAGAATCGATTAAACTTCATCCTTACAACGCTAAAGTTCGAGTATTTAGTGAGGTGAAGAATTATTTTCCGGCATTAGTGAAAAAAAATGATGATGGCACTGAAATACCCTATCATTCTATCAAGATTGAGTATTATGCTAATTGTGACAAAATGGAGTTAGCAAAAGGCAAACTCCGAACAATCGAATACTACTTTGGAGATGGAAAATTGATTAATACCATTGAAATACCAAACCGCTGGGTTGCTATAACTCAAGATAAAGAGCAATATAAGTTACTTGTTATTGCTTGTTCTTTACCAATTAATAATTATTAAATCAAACTCTACTTTTACTCTTGCCACCTTGCTGTGGCAGAGTATAGCCATTTATGCTACTATCACTTCATTATTTATTTAAATGATTACGCCTTTATGAATATCAAACAATTCCATACCCTTACCGATCAGTTATTCAATAAAATAGAACATTTTTTGGACGATTATATTGATGAACATGATATTGATTTAGACTATGAAACAAATGGCAACGTCATCACCATTAGTTTTCCAAATAGCAGTAAAATCATTGTTAATACTCAAGAACCTCTTTTTCAGATTTGGTTAGCTACACATAATCAAGGTTATCATTTTGATTATTTGAATAATAATTGGATTTGTAATCGAACCGACAAGTCATTCGACCAAATTTTTTCTGAATCTGTAAAAGAACAAGCTGATCAATAATATATACAAAAACGGGAATTAAGTGTTAAATTAATTCCCGTTTAATCGTGTCATGACAAAATCTTACTTAAAAGAAAACTCTACAATAAAGTTAGGTTTGCCAGTTTAACTACCAGCCATTTAATACCTTCATTAACAAAAGCAATTTGAGCTCGCTTATGATCGCCCTCACCATCAAGGTTGATAATAGTTCCTTCACCAAAACGGTTATGTAACACTTTACGACCCAATTGATAACCATCACTTTGGCGAGTTTTTTCAAGGGAAGACTTTTTGAGTCCAGATGATGAGATAACCCCTCGATGACTAATTTGATTTAATTTATCAATCGGCAACTCAGCTAAAAAGCGTGAAGGTAAATTACGCTCTTCACGACCATATAAACGTCTTAACTCAGCTAATGACAGAGTTAGACATTTACGTGCTCTAGTAATGCCGACATAAGCAAGGCGTCTTTCTTCCTCCATTTTTTCGACTTCTTGAGAAGATCGCTGCGCTGGAAATATGCCCTCTTCTAATCCAACAATAAACACATAATCAAACTCCAGACCTTTGGCAGAATGCAGTGTCATTAATTGAACTGAATCTTGTTCATTGATCGCATCACGGCTTTCTAGCGAAGTATAAGCTAAAAATGACTCTAAAACAGTCAATGTTTTACCCGTTTCACTATCTTCAATAATGGTGTTTTCATTGGAACGATAAAATTGCTCAGCGGCCGATACCAATTCCTCAAGATTTTCTAATCTTGCTTGCCCTTTAATGCCTGGTTCTTGCTCATACATCTGCAATACACCAGATAATTTAATAATTGCATCAAGTTGTTTGTAAAATGGTTGTGCTCCGACCTCATCAAAGATAGATTCCATCAATTCCAAAAAACGGCTGATACCTGAACGTTGTCTTTCTGTCAATGCATTGCTTTGAATTAGCATTAAACATGCTTCCCACAATGAAATATTATGTTGCCTTGCCGTCAATCTAACTTTATCTAGTGTGACATTTCCAATTCCTCGTGTTGGCGTATTGATCGTCGCTTCAAAAGCCATGTCATTATGGTGATCATGTAATAGTCGCAAATAGGCCAGCGCTAATTTTACTTCTTGTCGTTCATAAAAGCGAATAGAACCATAAATCTGATAAGGTAATCCCGCTTGTAATAGCGTATCTTCAAATATGCGTGATTGTACATTATTACGGTACAAAATAGCACAGTTTGCGTAATTTTCACCTTCTTGATGACGTTTTTTTATTTGACCAACAACAAACCTTGCTTCATCAAGATCATTAAAACCAATATAAAGCGAAATTTGTTCTCCATCACCTCTATCTGTCCATAAGTTTTTACCCAACCGATTTTGATTTTTCGCTATCAATTTATTGGCCACATCTAAAATATTACCAGTTGAACGGTAATTTTGTTCTAACCGAATAATTTCAGTTTCAGGGTAATCATTGATAAATAGTTGAAGATTATCTGCATTGGCACCGCGCCAACTATAGATAGATTGGTCATCATCACCTACAATCATCACATTAGCTGTATCACCAGCAAGTTTTTTTACCAAGTGATATTGGATCTTATTGGTGTCTTGGAATTCATCAATTAAAATATTGCAAAAACGATGATGACAATAATTTAAAACGTCTTTATCCAAACAAAGCAGTTCATAGGTTCTGAGAATTAATTCCGAAAAATCAACATAACCGACTCTATCACAGATAGCTTGATAGTCACAATAAATCGTTTGCCACATTACCTGTTTAGGATCTTCAGTGACAATATCTTTTGCGCGAACTCCCTTTTCTTTTTGAGTAGAAATAAAAGTAGCACATTCTTTGGCTGACCACTGTTTTTCATCGATTTTTCGTTCGCGAAAAATCCGCTTGATAAGCCGAATTTGGTCTTCTGTATCAATAAGTTGAAAATTAGAAGGTAATTTAGCTTGCTCAGAAAACATACGCAGTAAACGATGAGCCAATCCATGAAACGTACCCACCCACATACCATTAAAATAACCTTCACCCACTAATGCTTGAATACGCTCTTGCATTTCGGTAGCAGCTTTATTTGTAAAAGTAACGGCAAAAATTGAACGCGGCGAATAGTGTTTTTCGACGCAGAGCCACGCAATACGGTGAACTAAAACGCGAGTTTTACCACTCCCTGCGCCAGCAAGAACAATAGTATATTGGTTATCGGTAGTGACTGCATTTTGTTGCTCTATATTCAGTCCATCTAATAATGATTTATTGATTTTCATTATATCTAAACCTATTTTGATAATAGAAAACGCCAATCAAAATTAATGTTGAGAGTGTTATTAATATTTTTATCATATTCCAAGATATTTTTGTCGACTGTAACTAAACAGCTTAAACTAAAGATAAAGTTCATTGAATCCAACTTATCGTTGTATTGTGCTTAATATAACTTATCTCCATATAACTTCACTGTTTATTTATACAGATAAAAATAAGATTATAGCAGATTCTCTAATTCTGGCAATTGAGTTATTTCGATGTGGGGTAAATACCTTGCATCATCAAGATGTAAAATATCGCAATTATAAATATTGATAAAACACGCTAAAAAACCATTATCAATTGCACCATTAACATCAGTTAGTGCATTATCACCCACATGTAAAATGTGGTGTGATGGAATAGCTAGCTTGTGAGAGGCTAAGTCAAAAATTTCAGGAAAAGGTTTTGAACGCCCGTGTTCACCACCACGCAGTAAAAATTGAAAATAATCACCCAAACCAATTCGATTAATATCAACGTTACCATTAGTAATCACCGCCAAAGGATATTTAGCACCCAATTTGGTTAATAACTCATGTGTTGATTCAGGAACTACCATCTTGTGTCGCCAAAGATTAAAACAAACGAGTGATTCTTCAATCACTTCTGAAAATTTTGACACTGGCATGTTAGTTTTACTTAATAGCGATTTGATGGTTTGAATTCGCCAAACTATGACATCGTGATAAATTTCTGGATCAGAAGCAAGTACGGCATGCTTTTCAGCAAAATACTCAGATAATGTTAAATTACGCAATTGTTCATTATGTTGAAGCGTTTTGATCATTTCTTCTTCCGCTTTTTCAACGATCATCTTATTATCATATAAAGTGTCATCCAGATCAAAAGTAAATGCCTTAATACTATGCATAGATCGATAAAAGTGCATCGTTATTTTCCCCTTTTTGCTCGTGGATGAGCTGAATCATAAACTTCAGATAAATGTGAAAAATCCAAATGCGTATAAACTTGGGTCGTTGATAAATCGGCATGCCCAAGCAACTCTTGTACAGCACGCAAATCTCCACTTGATTCAAGCATATGTGTAGCAAATGAATGGCGTAATTTATGAGGATGAACATGACTGCTTAAACCTTGTTTAACGCCCCACTCTGCGAATCGTTTTTCAACATTACGTGGCGAAATTCGTCTGCCTAACTTTGAAATAAATAGGGCATCGTCTTGTGGAATAAACAGATCTCGCATTGGAAGCCAGTGTTTGATCCATTTGATAGATTCCCGACCTAATGGCAGTTTTCGTTCTTTATTACCCTTCCCCATAACACGAATTTCACCATCGGTAAGATTTAACTCTCGACAATTAAGGCTGACTAATTCGGAAAGACGCAACCCCGAACCATACATAACTTCAAGCATAGCTCTATCACGAACCGAAAGCGGATCGTTATAATCAATATTGAGCAATTGATTAATTTCGTCAATATCGATATTTTTTGGCAAATGTTGACCTAGCTTTGGATTCAACACGCCTCGAGCAGGATTGGCAGTAAGGAGCTTGTTTTTTACCATCCAATCACAAAAACTACGCAAAGCCGATAGCCTTAATGACAAGCTTCTTGCTTGTAGCCCCGTTTGCTTGCTACGACTAATTAACAGTCTTACTGCGGATGAATCTAAATCTTGCCAAGTTAAAATTTCAACCTCTTTTGCCAACGATATAAGTGCATAAAGCTGACGTCGATAATTGATTTGAGTATTTAAACTGAGCTGTTTTTCTGACTTGAGATAATTTAAAAACTGATCGACAGGTAACGTTAATTTAACATTACCATTTTGATTAGACAACTCCATGACGTTTCCTTATTTTTTCCGCATAATCCATCTGCTGATTAAAATAGGTAAAATTTCACTCATCTTTTCAAGTAACAATGTACCTTGCCCAGCTTGATAATGTTCTGGATTAGCACTAGTAAACACTAAAAGCCCCAAATCGCCAAATTGTCCTAATAAAGTTAAAGCCACTGACCCAATATAACCATGTTCAGGTAATAAAAAATCGAGCTCTGTTGAGTTTAATGTGCCTAAATATTGTTGACTATATTGCAAATGCCTAACACGAATAAAATCAAATTGCGAGGAATCTAAAGCTAAGTGATAATAATTTGATGGAGCATTAAGTAACCATTTATCGTCAAAAAGATATAAATAAGCACCACTAAGCCCTAACGATTTTGCCCATGTATTCAATAATACCATTAATTGATTTAAATCATGAGCTTTAATCAATTCAATTTGTAAATCCATCAGTTGTCTAAACAGCAATTCGTTGGCACTAGCATGTTCCATTAATAATGTGATTTCGCACTCTAATTGCTTAATTTTGTTACGTTGACGAGCCATATTCCATTCAGGTAATGAAATAATTCCCCGAACAGGATGAGGCACTCGCATGTACTCCACATACCGCGCATTTCGCATAAAAAAATCAGGGTTATCAATAAGATATTGACTCACAATGTCATCATTTAATTTTTCTGATGAAGGCTGTTGTTGTGTTTTTTTTGCTCTCAATTTTCGTGTATTTTTAGCAACCATAATTAACGTCTATTGTATTATCTTATAATTCTATATACTTTCCGCATTTGATTGGACCACACCAAAAAAAATTAAATAAAATCAATTGCTTTTCTGAATTATTTTATCTTATGAAGTTTTTCATCAACAAATGTTAAAGCCATACAGTAAGAATATCAAAATTAAATGGCAATAAAGCCATCATACACATGCGTAGCAGGTCCAGTCATATAAAGGGGATGATTGCCGCCTTTCCATTCAATTAATAATTTGCCACCCGGTAAATTAACCTTAACACGTTGGTTCAATAATCCTTGATTAATACCGACCGCTACCGCAGCACAAGCCCCCGTACCACAAGCTTTCGTTTCGCCAACCCCACGTTCAAATACACGCAAATTAATGTTATCGCGATCAATAATATGCATAAACCCAATATTGGCGCGTTCAGGAAAGCGATCATGTTGCTCTAATAATGACCCAAGTGTTGCCACTTCTGCTGTTACAATATTATCAACTTGAATCACACAGTGAGGATTCCCCATAGATGCAACACCACATAATATGGTCTGTTCTTGTGCACGAATGATATAGGTTTTTTCTTCTTTAATAGCCTTAAAAGGAATCTTATTCGGTTCGAAAATAGGCTCCCCCATATTCACACGTACGGTATCGTCGTCATTGACGGTTAAAACAATATTACCTTTCATGGTACTGACTTTTAACACGCGTTTTCGGCTTAGTCCTTTTAAACGAACAAAACGCGCAAAACAACGAGCACCATTACCGCACTGCTCAACTTCAGAACCATCGGAATTAAAAATACGATAATGAAAATCACTATCGGGTACATAAGGAGGCTCAACAATAAGAAGTTGATCAAACCCGACACCCGTATACCTATCTGCCATGCGTTTAATCATTTCTGCCGAGAGATGAACATTTTGCGTCACTGCATCAATAACCATAAAATCATTTCCGAGTCCATGCATTTTTGAAAAGTTCATCGTTAGTTTACCTTCTATATGTCAACCGTGTTAGTTTGTTATTCTTCAGTTTAGGCTGTTAACCAGCATCAACTTAAAAAGGAAATGCTATTGTGATTAAGCATTCCGATATAATGTATAAATATTATAAAACCACTTCTCCGTGCCATAAATCTTCGAAAGATTCACGCTTACGGATTAATTTATGTTGTTGTTCATCAATAAGCATCACTTCAGCAGGTCTCGGGTGACTATTGTAATTCGAGGCCATACTAAAACCATAAGCACCAGCACTACAAATGACCAATAAATCATCTTGGTTAACCGAAAGCTGGCGCTGATAAGCCAGTACATCGCTTGATTCACATATTGGTCCAACAACATTATATACAAACGATTCATCGCCGGCTCGTGGTTGTTTTTCAGGCAATATATTCATCCAAGCATCGTAAAGGGCTGGACGGATTAAGTCATTCATCCCCGCATCAACAATCGCAAAATGGTTACCATCTTGGTGTTTGGTATATTCTACTTTAGTAATTAACATACCTGAATTAGCAACAATAGACCGTCCTGGCTCAAACAAAATTTCAATATCGGGATAATTAGCTAATTTGTTTTTTAACTCAGTCACAAGTTGTGATGCTGTAGGAGGTTGTTCATTATCATAACAAACACCTAAACCGCCACCTAAATCGATATGTTCAATAACAATATTATCCGATTGTAGTTTATCCACTAAGGCAAGAATACGATCGGCAGCATCAAGAAATGGCGATAATTGAGTTAACTGTGAACCAATATGACAATCAATACCAACAATATTGATATTGGCTAATGATCGTGCCTTTCGGTAAACATCTAAAGCTAACTCATAGCTAATCCCAAATTTATTTTCGCGTAGACCTGTTGAGATATAAGGATGTGTTTTAGCGTCTACATCGGGATTGATTCTTAATGAAATCGGTGCAGTTTTATTTAATCGTTTGGCAACTTCATCAATTCGATACAATTCGGCTTCAGATTCAACATTAAAGCATTTAATGCCGACTTCAAGCGCACGTTCAATTTCAACGATTGATTTAGCAACACCAGAAAAAACGATTTTTTTAGGATCGGCACCCGCTTTTAATACTCGCTCTAACTCACCTTGTGAAACAATATCAAAACCCGCTCCCAGTTTTACCAATAAACTTAAAACCGCTAAATTACTATTAGCCTTAACCGCATAACAAACTAAATGCTTATTATTAGTCAAAACCTGTTCATAGGCTAGAAACTGTTTACTGATGTGATCGGCCGAATAAACATATAATGGTGTACCATACTGCTTAGCAAGATCGGCTATTGCTATTTGATTAGCGAATAAACGATCATGTTGATAATTTAAAAAATCCATCACGTTATTCCATTATGCAATTTTAATGAATGCATCAGTTTGAATTGAAGTCATTGTTGTTGATTGAGCCTGCTGCGTTACCGTTTTTTCAACTGGACGATAAAGCGGGCCCTTTAATCCACATCCCATTAATGTCAACGTAACAAAAAGGACAAAGAGTAATTTTATAATTGATTTCATACAATATCCGCAATTCTTTCTATTTTTTAGAATGCTATCTATATTACACGATAGGCACAATGCTGCAAAGCGCAAATAATAACACCTAAACAAACAGATATACAAAATTGGGAAACTGTGCTGTTTTATCAAAATTAGCGTTATGCTCCACCGTTAAATTATATTAGTGGAGCATAATGTATTTTAATTGCAGATGATGAGTTCACTATTGATTTTCTTTAACTCTAGAGTTTTGAAAATAAAGGATAATTAGCTTTTTCTCCAATTGCTTTTAAGCGTTTTTGGGCGGTAATTATGTTGTCTTGCCATTTTTCATCTTTTGCCCACATTTCAATCACTAAGGGTGCAACATAATTCATAGCACGGAGCGTATTGAAAATAGCGTTAAAATCAACATCTCCTTCACCAATAACCAGATCCCTAAACTGTCCGAGATAATCGGCTTTAACTTTGAAGGTATCTTTTAGATGAACTTGGACTATATGATCACGGCTTAACATAAGTTCAGTGCAAGTATCATAATTCCAACCAGTAATATTACCGACATCAGGATAAGCCATAAAGTAAGGAGAGTCGATATTTTTTTTTAGGATTTCGAATTTACTTAAACTGTTAAGATAAGGCGTATCCATAATTTCAACCGCTAACATCACCCCTGCTCTCTCTGCTTGCTTAACTGCCCACTGCATACCTTGAATAAAGCGCTGATGCGTTTGTAAGTCAGCCGGTTCATAATAAACATCATAGCCAGCTAGCTGAATCACTCTTATTCCTAACTTATAAGCTAGCGTAATGGCTTTATCCATGATGATTTTAGCTTCATTGCGGATATCATTATTGGCTGAACCAAATGGATATTTACGATGTGCACTTAAGCACATGGAATGTAGGGGAATTCCGATTTTTTCACATTGATGCCTGAGTGAATAGATCTCATCGTCAGACCAATTTAATCTGGCACGGCGTTCATTCGATTCATCGATCGAAATTTCGATAAAATCAAATCCTAGGTTTTTAGTTACTTGTAATTTATCTTGCCATGATAACTCGTTAGGTAAGGCTTTTTCATAAATACCAATGCGAGGCGTATTTTTGGCTTGATACAGTGTTTCTGATATATCTTTACTTTGACTTTGCGACATTGTGATAACCCATATTTTATATAAAAAGAGATCATGCAGTCAGTTTCTTCGACTGCATGCGGTTGTTACCAATATTTTGCAATCTGTTCTCTTAATGCATGCGCAGTTTTTTGACCGTTTTCACTAGCCAAAGCACGTCCAGCAATAAACGCTTTGGTTTTAATACCCGCAAATAGATGTATATCTTCAGGTACAATGCCGCCTGTAATTGACAGTTCTAACCCTAAATCAGAAAGTTGACGCATTTTAATTAAATCATCCTCACTCCAGCCAATACCAGCAAGTTCAGCATCGCGTGACCGATGATATATTGCTTGCTTAATGCCTAATTTCCGCCACGCTTTCGCATCATCTAATGTCCAATGACCATATAATTCAATTTGAATTTCGCCTTTAAATTCATCAGCCACTTTTTTACATGCTTCAACGGTTGCAATGTGAGCTGCGGCTGATACTGTTAACCAATTTGCGCCGGCTGAAAACGCCATTTTTGCCAATATCGCACCACCGTCAGTTGTTTTTAAATCACAGACTAAAATATGATTTGGATAGAGCTCTCTTAGCCTTTTTACACTTTGCATGCCTGCACCAAAAGCAAGAATGGTGCCAACTTCAATGATTTCGACAAATCCTGCTACATTTTTCGCCACATCTAAGGCTGGTGCTAATTCGGTTTGATCTAACGCAATTTGTAATTTTGGTGTTGACATGTTTTTCTCCTTATCTCTTTTATTTTTGACCGTAGTAAGCATTCGCACCATGTTTGCGAAAGTAGTGCTTATCTGATAAAGTTTGTTGAATTTTAATTGTCTGATTTAGTTGGCGGGTTGCCAATGCCATCATGGCGATTTCTTCAAGTACAACGGCATTATGTACAGCATCAAAAGCACTTTTACCCCAGCAAAATGGCGCATGTCCCGAAATCACCGCTCCTGGCATTGCGACAGGATCAAGCCCACGGCATTTAAATTCTTCAACAATAACTAACCCGGTGTTTTTTTCGTAGTCAGTTGCAATTTCGCTATCGGTCAATTCACGTGTGCAGGGCACATCGCCATAAAAGTAATCAGCATGTGTGGTGCCTAAAGCAGGAATATCTAATTCAGCCTGAGCCCAAATGGTTGCATAACGTGAATGCGTATGTACAACACCACCAATATCAGGAAACGCTTTATACAGTTCGATATGCGTTGCAGTATCGCTTGAAGGATTCAACCTCCCTTCAACAATGTCGCCCGTTAATGAAACCACCACGATATCATCAACGGTCATATTGCTATACTCAACACCAGAAGGCTTAATGGCAATAACCGCTTTAGTGCGATCAATTTCAGACACATTACCCCACGTAAAGGTGACCAAATTATATTTTGGTAACAATAAATTAGCTTGTAAGACACGTTTTTTTAAAGCTTGATACATAACTCAACCTCCGCTCAAAGCCTGATCAATAACGGCATAAACATCTTCTTTTGAGTTACATCGCCTCAATTTGTCAAGATCAACACCAGTTTCGCTATTTTCATCATCTAAGATTTGGGT
The DNA here is from genome assembly GCF_001690255.1 of Gilliamella sp. App2-1. NCBI lineage: Bacteria > Pseudomonadati > Pseudomonadota > Gammaproteobacteria > Orbales > Orbaceae > Gilliamella > Gilliamella sp. App2-1. Next base: position 15,860 of record NZ_LZGR01000070.1, on the reverse strand, counting down.
CACTTCCATTAATCCTTCCATATGCTGATCAGACGTACTACCAGCAAGCGTTACTAAAACATCCACTGGTTCATCTTCACCTTCAAAATAGACGGGATTTTTTAAGGTAACTAAAGCAAACGCAGTTCGATTTACGCCGTCTTCAGGTCTGGCATGCGGCATAGCAAAATTTGGTGCAATAATAATGTAGGGTCCCATTGTTTTAACGCAGTTAATAATGGCATCGTAATAGGACGGCTCTATCGCTTTTGATGCAACTAACATATCCGTGCCTAGCTTGATAGCTTCTTGCCAGGTTGCAACATCTGCTTTGAGCAAAATAGAGTTATTCTCAATTAATGATTCTTTTAAAGCCATGTTGTACTCCTTTTTTTATTGGAAAATCTATTTAGAAATTACTTGATTAATCAGCTTAATAAGCTCATCACCAAAAGTTTGTGGATTAAGCATATTTTGTACACCTAACGCATACTGACCTTCATTAACTTCAATTTCATGAATAAGATGTTTTGAAGCAACAATAATATCGACATTAGGAAGACGTGATTTATAATCAGTCACTGCACAAGAGTCCATTTCATTCGGGATTCCTTTTTTATTTAAGTAATTGGCAATTTTCATTTTCATCATCATTGAGGAACCTTGGCCACTACCACAGACAGCCAAAATGCGAACTGCGCGATCTTTGCTTGTATCGATATCATCCATTTTTTCAACTACAGCTTTATTGATATCTTGATGTTCATCATTTATCTCTGGTTGATTTTTTTGCATGGCTTCATCCAAACGTAACTGTTTAGCAGCAAAGAACATATAAAGCATGGCTAATGCAATAAGCACATAGATAAATAAATGCGAAATAGATAAACCTTGTAAAATCGGTGGAAATAATATTGCCCAATCAGCCATTCCCATCCAAGAATCAATCGGTGTACCATTTTGTGCAAAAATATAAATGACCCAAGCCGAACCAAACACCTCTATCATGCCCATTACAAAACAAATTTTCATAACGGCCTTCCAACCACCAAAGTGGTTAGCAAAAACACCAATGGTTGCGTTCGAAAAAAACATCGGAATAAAACCAGGAATAATCATGATCGGTGATTTAAAGACAAGTAATAAAGCAATCGCTAAAAATTGTCCTAATGCTCCCCAAATAAAACCAAATACCATGGCATTAGGCGAAAATGCATAAATGGCAGCACAATCAATCGCCAATACAGCATTGGGAATTAATTTTTCTGAAATACCTTTAAAGGCTTCAGACAGCTCAGCAACAAACATACGCACACCACTTACAATCACTTGGATCGCCACAGCAAATTTAAGACCAGTTTCAAAAATATAGATTGTCCAATGAGTTGATCCCGCCATGGTTTGCAAATTATCTAAACCAAAAGAAAGTAAAATAATTCCGAAGAAAAATGTCATAACAATAGTGGTTGCAGCGATACTATCATGAAAAATGTGCAACCATTTAGGTAGTTTTAAATTATCCACCGAATCGTTTTTATTCCCCAGTTTGGGCGCTAATTTAACGGCAATCCATGATCCAATTTGTTGTTGGTGACCAATTGAAAATCCAGCACCACCGGTGACAGCCTCAGTGGGTTTAAACATCATATTCGAAAAGATCCCCCAATAAAGCGCGATAATAACGGCTGAATAGATAATGGTTTCCCACATACTGTAGCCAAAAAGAAAGTAAAATAATGCAATTAAACCGACCTGCTGAAACATAATATGGCCAGTTAACATGATGGTTCGAATACCTGTTATACGTCGAAAAATCACCAACACGATATTAATAGCCAATGCTAACAATACTGCATAACCAACCCATGAATAGTTTTCATGCATGCCATTTTCAACGGCCACCATTGATGCATAGGTATCAATAATAGATCCCTTAATGCCATGATACTCTGCCAGTTTAGCGATAACAGGTTTGAAAGTTGAAACTAACACGCCAGATCCAACTTGTAATAACATAAAACCCACAATGGTTTTGATGGTACCTTTTAAAATTGTTGTTATATCTTTACGTAATAGACAATAACCTAACATTGTTACCAAACCCAGCAACAAAGGCGCCTTTGTCATAACTTGACTATAAAAAATATAAAATACGTTATAGATTACTTCCATATGTTCCTCTCATCAGTTATCGACATTTTTCATTACTCAAACAATACATCTCGAAAATCAAGTTTTATCAAAATTAAAACACATCGATATCTTCCACAATCAAAATAATTCATTCAATGATTATTTTTGATTAATTTGACAACGATCACTTTTCCAAACGATTAATAACCGCACCTGTGACACTCATCACATTTTGATAAAAAAGCACGAGCAAAATTTTAAGTTAAAGTTATTATTATCAATGAATTAGATAACTACTTTAGTGAATTAAATTTTAAAATAATTGACATAAATATAAATGAAAATTATCATCAATTTAAATCACATTTAATCAACAATTATAAAGAGGTTATAATGAACGAGCTATCTCGGCATAACGAAATAGTGGCATTAGTTAACGAAAAAGGTATGGTTAAAGTTACTGAGTTAATTTCACTTTTTGCTATTTCACCCGCAACTGCTCGGCGAGACATCACAAAACTGGATCAAGAAGGACGAGTAAAAAAAGTCCGCAATGGAATTATGCGATTAGAAGAAGTAAAACCAACTTGGGTACCAATTGATAATCACAATACTGACCATTATCACGAAAAAGCACGCATTGCCATACGTGCTGCTAAACTATGCAATAATGAAGAAAACATTATTATAAACTGTGGCTCGACAGCATTTTTACTCGGTCGCGAACTGTGCGGTAAAAATGTCTCAATTATTACTAACTACTTTCCATTAGCGTGTTACTTAATTGAGCATGACCATGAAAATGTCATCATTATGGGAGGATTATACAACAAGACACAAAATATTATTCTTAACCCCATTGCCAATATTACCAATTCTTATGCAGGCAAATGGATGTTTACCAGTGGTAAAACATTAACGCCAACCGGTCTTTATAAAAACGAAATTTTAGGCGCTGTTGCTGAACAGCAAATACTTGAACAAGTCGAAAATTTAGTTGTTGTTGTTGATAGTTCAAAAATTGATAAAAATGCCAATTCAGGCATGCTTTTTTGTCCTGTCAATAAAATCGATATTTTAATTACTGGGAAACAAGCAAATAAGGACGTGATTGAATGCATTAAGGAGCAAGGCGTTAAAGTTATTTTAGTTTAACTATAAATTGTAAAAGGAACAAAGTATGAGTAAAGTGAACGAAATTACCCGTGAATCATGGATATTAAATACATTTCCTGAATGGGGAACCTGGCTTAATGAAGAAATAGAAACGACAGAAGTTAAACCCAACACATTTACAATGTGGTGGCTTGCTTGTACCGGTATCTGGTTAAAATCAGCTGGTAATACAAATATATCTGTCGATTTTTGGTGTGGCACTGGAAAAAAAACACACGCAAATCCATTAATGAACAAACAACATCAAATGATGCGTATGGGTGGCGTGCGTGAATTACAACCAAACTTAAGAACCAGTCCATTTGTTCTTGACCCTTTTGCAATAAAACAAATTGATGCCGTCATGGCAACGCACGATCATGCCGATCATATTGATGTCAATGTGGCTGCTGCTGTCATTCAAAACTGTTCATCTAAAGTTAAATTTATTGGTCCTAAAGCTTGTGTAGAATTATGGAAAAGTTGGGGAGTTCCAGAAGATCGCTGCATTGTTGCCAAAGTTGGCGAAACAATTCAAGTTGGTGACATAACCATTCGTGTATTGGACTCTTTTGATAGAACTTCACTCGTTACTCTACCCAAAGGCGTATCATCTACAGATAAATCTATTTTAGATGGCATGAATGACAGAGCAGTTAACTATCTATTTGAAACAACGGGTGGTTCACTTTATCACTCTGGTGATTCACACTATTCTAATTATTATGCAAAACACGGTAATGATTATAAAATTGATGTTGCATTGCTATCTTATGGCGAAAATCCACGTGGTGTAACAGATAAAATGACTTCAGCAGATATCTTGCGCGCAGCTGAATCACTCAATACTAAAGTCGTTATTCCTTTCCATCATGACATTTGGGCCAACTTCCAAAGTGACCCGCGTGAAATCGAAGTGTTATGGCAAATGAAAAAAGATCGCCTAGATTATCAATTTAAGCCTTTCTTTTGGCAAGTGGGAGGAAAATATACTTATCCAACCGATAAACATAAAATGCATTATCAACATTATCGTGGATTTAGAGATATCTTTACCGATGAGCCAGAATTACCTTATCGCTCATTCTTATAACTCTGCAATTTTATGTTAACTTTAATGTGTGGACTAAAAACAACAATGTTGAAGCCCACACATAAACTCATTATCTCTAAATGAGTACAACATTAAATATCTGTTCAAAAAATACTGCAACAATTATACATTAATATATTTTTCACGATTTGGCAGCCAACAGTTAACTAATTGTAAGGCGCTTTGCGGATAGTTTGTTTGGATATCATAAGATGCGTGTTGGATTTCACTAATCAAATGCTGATCACGAATCAAATCAACCACTTTAAAATTAGCCGTACCCATTTGGCGAGTCCCTAAAATTTCACCACTACCACGAAGTTCAAGATCTTTTTGGGCAATAATAAAACCATCATTACTTTCACGCATTACTTTCATGCGTGCTTGGGCGACTTTGCTTAGGGGCGCTTGATACATTAATACACAATGAGACACTGCCGAACCTCGTCCAACTCGTCCACGTAACTGATGCAATTGGGCTAAACCTAAACGTTCTGCATTTTCAATAATCATTAAGCTAGCATTAGGTACATCAACGCCAACTTCAATAACTGTTGTGGCGACAAGCAATTGAATTTTTCCGGCTTTAAAGTCTTGCATGACCGATTGCTTTAAATCAGATTTCATTTTTCCATGCACTAACGCAATACTTAAATGAGGTAAACGCGCCTGTAATTCAGCAACCAGCATTTCAGCCGCTTGTGCATCAAGCGTTTCAGACTCTTCAACCAAGGTACATACCCAATATACTTGGCGATTATCTAAACAAGCTTGGTTGACACGTTCAATGATCTCATCTCGGCGAGTATTAGGTACTACAACTGTAGTGATAGGCGTTCTGCCTGGTGGTAATTCATCAATAACTGAAACATCGAGATCAGCATAAACTGTCATGGCTAATGTTCGGGGAATAGGCGTTGCGGTCATAATTAATTGATGTGGATAAAGATTATCTTTAATACCTTTTTCCCAAAGACTTAGGCGCTGATTAACACCAAACCGATGCTGTTCATCAATAATCACTAAACCTAACGAATAAAATTCCACTTGATCAACAAACACCGCATGTGTACCAATTAACAGGGTAATTTCACCATTTAAGATACGCTCATAACGCTGACGCTTATTTTTAGCGGTTAATCTCCCTGATAACCAATCCACAGAAATACCAAGAGGAGCAAACCATTGTTTAAAATTGTGATAATGTTGCTCTGCTAATATTTCAGTCGGCGCCATTAATACCACTTGTCGATTATTTTCTATTGCATTGAGTGCTGCTAGTGCTGCAACTAACGTTTTGCCAGAACCAACATCTCCCTGGATTAATCGCATCATTGGAATTGGTTTTGCCATATCCTGATAAATATCTTGAACCACTCGTTGCTGAGCACGAGTGGGGTTAAAAGGTAATGAAGATAAAAACGGTTTGATAAACTGTTGACTAACATTCATTGCATAAGCTTGTTGCTTTTGATTATCGGTTTTCAACATCAACATGCTTAAATGATAGGCGAGCAATTCTTCAAAAATAAACCGTCTAATTGCAGGGTGTTCCCCATTCGACAATTGCTTTATATCAGTATCTATTGGTGGATTATGAATAATATTTAATGAATCAAAAACAGTGAAATAGCGACTCGCTAGCGGTGTCGGTAAGATTTCTTTTGGTGGGTTACGTTTTAATAGTAGCAGTGCAGTGCGTATCAATTTACGAATAATATTTTGCGTAAGTCCGTAAGTTGTTGAATAGACAGGCGTATATCTTTCTTCATTGCAATCAGAAGCTAACAAATTAGCTTCACGACTATCTTTAATTTTATATTGTGGATGAATTACTTCAGGATAGCTTTTTCCTCTTTTAACCTCACCATAAGCACTTACCCACTTACCTGGCGTTAAACTTGCTTTCATTCCAGCATTGAAATTCATAAATCTTAATATCGCTATTCCTGAGTCATCTTGAATATAACAAACTAACATTTGTTTACGTCTAAAGATCACTTCAGTTTTTATGATACACCCCTCAATCGTGGTATACTCACCGATAGCCACATCACCAATGGCACAAGTCGAAGTGCGATCTTCGTAACGTAAAGGAAAGTGCAACAATAGATCTTTAACAGTATAGACACCTAATGTATTAAACTTTTTTTCTAGACTTTCACCAATTCCCGTTAACTTTATCAGCGGTAACTGGTCAAAAAAACGATTTATCATAATGCCTAATTTATATTTCGTGTAACATTCACTACATCTGGTTGTAATGACATTTTACGAATCAATTCATTAAGTTGCTGAGTATTTTTTACTTCTATCTGCAAAATAACCGTATAAATTTGTCTATCTTTTTCTTCGGTATTTAACCATTGTAGTCGGGTATCGTCATCATTAATAATTGAAAGTATATTCGCCAAAGAACCTTGAGTATTTAAAATATCAATCCAAATTTCGGCTACAAAGCGTTGAGAAATATCTGGCGCCCATTTGAGTGAGATATATTTTTCTGGATTATTTTGATAGCCTGTAACATTTCGGCAAGATTCATGATGCACTGTTAGCCCTTTTTCAGGACTGACATGCCCAATAATGGGATCATTGGGAATAGGATGACAACACTTAGAAAACGTAACCAAGACACCTTCACTTCCAGTGATAACAAGGGTTTTATTTGGCTCTGATTTATTTTGTAACAGCGCTTTATGTTCTAAACCTTTGGCAATAAAATGACTCATAATATTGCCTAACCCAATTTCAGCTAAGACATCATCAAAACAGGACAATTTAGCTAATTCAACCACTCGTTCTTTTTGACTTAATGACAAAGCATTAATACCGCCAGATTTAACTAACGAAAGATTGAGTAAACGTCGACCTAATTCAATTGCATCTTCACGTTTAAGCGTTTTAAGCGCCTGACGAATACGCGACTTTGCTTTGGCACTAACCACAAAATTTAACCAATTCGCGTTAGGTCGACCTTCTGGTGAAGTAATAATTTCAACAGTTTGCCCACTCTTTAATGGTTGTGATAAAGGGTAAGGTTTACGATCAACAATTGCACCAATACATTGATAACCAATATCAGAATGAACTGCATAAGCAAGATCAACTGATGTCGCTCCTTTAGGTAACTGTACAATACGCCCTTTAGGAGTAAAAACATAAATTTCTTTTGGAAACAATTCCGATTTTACGTTTTCAATAAATTCGAAAGAATTACCTACACTTTGTTGCAGTTCTAACAGGCTTTGCATCCAGCGCTGCGCTTTGATTTGTGTGGTCGTATTGTTTAATTCATCCGTTTCATTATATACCCAATGCGCAGCAACCCCCATTTCGGCCATTTGATCCATATCTTCGGTACGGATTTGTACTTCAACCGGAGTGCCGTGTGGTCCAATTAACGATGAATGTAACGATTGATATCCATTTGCTTTAGGAATCGCTATATAATCTTTAAAACGATTAAGACGTGGTTTATACAAATTATGTATTAGTCCAAGCGCGCGATAGCAAGCATCGACATCTTTAACCACAATTCTAAATGTGTAAATATCCATGATAGAATGAAAGTGCTGCTCACGTAGCTGCATCTTTTGATAAATGACATAGATATTTTTTTCAATACCAGTAACTTCTGCGTCAATATGGGCTTCTAATAATCGACCACGTATTTCAAACAAAATTTGTTGAATAAGTTCTTTTCGTGTATTTCTTGCCGTTTTAACTACTTTTTCAAGCACTTTAGCACGATTGGGATGCATTGCAGTAAAGCTCAAAATTTCGAGTTCAGTTTTAATATGATTAATCCCTAAACGATGCGCTAAAGGCGCATAAATTTCGAGAGTTTCTTTGGCAATACGACGACGTTTATCAGGTCTTAAAGCACCTAATGTGCGCATATTATGGGTGCGATCTGCAAGTTTAATTAAAATAACACGCACATCTTCGGTCATGGCAAGCACCATTTTCCGAAAATTTTCAGCTTGTGCCTCTTGTCTGTTACGGAATTTTAACTTATCAAGTTTAGAGACACCTTCAACTAAAATGGCAACATGTTTACCAAATTTATTCGTAATATCCTGAAAGGTGACAGAAGTATCTTCAATAGTATCATGTAAAAGTGCGGCAATGATTGTTTCATAATCAAGCCGCATATTAGCCAAATTTGTTGCGACTGCAACTGGGTGAGTGATATAAGGTTCGCCACTACATCGGAATTGCCCTTCATGTGCATTTTTAGCAAAAAGATAAGCATCTTGTATCGATTCAACTTGTTTAGGTGGAAGATAAAATGCTACAACCTCTTTTAAGCTATCAAAATATTGCATAAGCAATTCCTGTAAAGCTTATTCGTACGAAGGCGTGTTTTCGAGGAGAATCGATTCATGAAGCGTTGCACGCGCTTCTGCCTCTACGTCTTGACGCGTTTGAAAGTCAGCGATATCAAGAATTTGCTTATTGACAAGACCATCTTCAATTTCACGTAATGCAATAACGGTTTCCTTGTCGTTTTCTTCCGGAACAAGTGGTGATTTATTTTCAACTTGTAGTTGACGAGCGCGTCTTGCTGCTACAATAACGAGATCAAAGCGATTACCAATTTTTTCTACTGCATCTTGAACAGTTACACGTGCCATTTTTACCCCTAATATTGTTTACTAAAATGCTTCATTTGAAAGATCCAATATTGTACTTAAATTTGTAGGCAATTGTCTATATTAATATTGCTTTACCTATCGAAATCAAGGGCTCTGAGATAAATAAAAAAACAATCCTTCCGATTTTATTAATGGTCACGATAACTAAATAGATTCATCATCAACTTTACTATTTATTTGTTCCTTACTTTGGACTAATTTAACCGCAAAATAGAGATCATAAGCAAAATCAATATAATTATCATCAAGCTTAATATTCATTTGTTTAAACCAGTTTTTAAGAGTTTTGCGTCGGCCAGATAAGATTAAAATGACGTTTCTTACTTTTAAAGAGTTTACTAATTCATTAATGCCCGACAACACACTCACATCTTTATAAGTAAAGCAAGGAATCGCATCAACAATCACATAATTTATAGACTCATCTGCTTCGTCAATATAACTAATAATTCTTCGTCTAAAATAAGCAATATTGAAATAAGTTAACGGAGAATTAAATCGATAAATCATCGTGTTATTGACTGGTCGTACATCCTGACCTATTGAATGAATGCGACCACTTTCATCAATACCTAGTAATTGATCTTTTGGCCTAAATACGCGGCGTAAAAATAAAAATAGACCTAGCAGTACCGCCAGTGCCATACCTGGAATAATACCAATTACAAGCACTGAAACGAGCGTTGTCAAACTTAAATAAAATGCGTCTCGGTCAAATTTAAAAAAACGGATAATTGTTTGAAAATTGATTAACGACATTGAAGAGTAAATTAAAATCACTCCTAACACGCAAGTTGGAATAAATTGTAAAGGTGAAAGAAAAAACAATACCACTATACCAATTAACATTGCTGCAATAATCGAAACGAGCTGAGTTTTTCCTCCATTGGCATCATTCACAGCGGTTCTGGATGATGTGCCACTAACAACAAAACCTTGGGATAATCCTGCTACAATATTGGCGATACCCAATGCTTTAAACTCAATATCAGCATTGGTTTCGTAGTTATTTTTCGAGGCAAAACTGCGCACCGTTATCATCATACTCACAAAACAGATAATGGCAATATTAAGTGAAGGGACAACTAAATCACGCATTAAACCTTTATCGAAATCAAGCCATGATTCGACAGGTATAAAATCACCGTTCACATTACCAATGATACGAATATTAAAATGATCAAAATTAAACAGCCATGAAAAAAAAGTCATCACAATGACGGCTAACAGCGGCGCTGGATATTGAGGCTTTAAACGCTTTGAAACAATTAAAATTAATAATGTAAAAAATGAAACCAGTGCAGTACCTAGATGAATTTGTAATATTTTAAAAGGAAAATACACAATACGCTCAATCAAATAAGAATAATCATAACTAAAGCCCAATGTTTTGGCTAACTGATCAACCATAATGGTGATTGAAATACCATTCAATAAACCAATTAAAATGGGCTGGCTAAGTAAGTCAGCTAGTGCGCCAAGATGCAGCTTTCCAGCGATGATACACCAGATACCAATCATTATGGTTAATATAACAACTAACTGCCAACGCAAGATTGGATCATTTGCCGCTAACGGCAATACAACGGCAGCAACCACTGCACAAGTGGCCGTATCAGGTCCGACAATCAGCTGTTTAGAAGAACCAAAAAGCGCATATACAATTAAAGGCAAAATGGTCGAATACAGTCCAGCTATAGCGCCAACGCCTGTCAATTCAGCATAAGCAATTGACACGGGTAACGAAACAGCAGCAACCGATAAACCTGCCTTAATATCAAAATTAAGATATTCACGTCTATACTGTAATAGACTGCCTAATCCTGGCATCCATGAATCTATTTTTTGAAAAAAAGCACTGTGAAAAAACCTGCCCATACTGTTCCTTATTTTCCAGCTATGCTCATATTATCAATCAAAATCGAACCACATTGAATATTCGTTCTTGTTTCGATATCATTACCAATTGCTACAATGTTTTTATATATATCTTTAAGATTACCAGCAATGGTAATTTCGCTAACTGGATATTGAATTTGTCCATTTTCAACCCAAAAACCTGTGGCTCCGCGTGAATAATCTCCTGTCACACTATTAACACCTTGCCCCATTAACGAAGTCACAACAACACCTTTATCCAATTTTTTAAGCAAATCATCAAAACCCGCATTAGTTTGGCTTGGTGATACAAACCAATTATGAATTCCCCCTGCATGACCAGTCGAGGTTAATCCCAATTTACGAGCAGAATAATTGCCTAACAAATAAGTTTGCAACACGCCTTGTTCAACAATATTGCGCTTAACCGTTTTTGTGCCCTCACTATCAAAAGGCGATGATCCAACACCTTTTAAAATATGCGGATCTTCATAAATTGTCAGCCATTTAGGAAAAATAGTTTGTCCAACACTATCTAAAAGAAATGACGATTTACGATAAATTGCACCACCACTTATGGCACCAATCAAATGCCTAATGAGTCCAACAGCAACTTCAGCACAAAATAACACTGGAACTTGCATGGTTGCGATTTGCTTAGCGCCTAAATGTGAAATCGCTCTATCAGCCGCTTGCATGCCAACCCAATTTGCTGATTTTAATTCACTAAAATCGCGTGATGAAGTATAGGCATAATTACTTTCCATCTGCCCTGCCAGTTCAGCAATGACTGAACATGAAAGTGAATGTGAACTTGCACAATAACCTTGTAACATCCCCAAACTATTACCATAAACATAAACACCATAGCGACTACTAAAATAGCCGCCATCAGTATTAATTAATTTAGAATGATTGAGCGCAGTTAGCTCGGCTTGTTTGGCCTGTTCAATGGCATTATCAACATTTAAATCACTTGGATAAAACAAATCTAAATCGGGTGGATTAAACGCCATTTGGCTTACATCGCCCAAACCAGAACAAGGATCGGGCGAGGTATATTGCATAATATTAATGGCCATATCCACCGTTTGCAAAATGGCTTGAGAGGACAAGTCATTGGTTGACGCACTGCCTTTACGTTGATCTTGATAAACAGTAATGGATAATGCCCCATCACTATTAAATTCCACATTTTCGGTTTCTCCCATCCGCGTACTTACACTAATACCAGTTGATTGATTAATTGACACCTCAACTGCATCAACACGAGGTTTTGCTTGTTTAATGGCATTAGCAACAATCGCCGATAAATTCTCTTTTTGATGTAAGGCTTCTTTTTTAATCTGTTCAATACTCATTTTATTATTTTCTACAATTCTGCTAGTGATACGTTATAATAAGCCAGAATTGAATATTAGTTAACAAAAGAAATAATATGAATCATAATCAAGAGAAAAACTTAGAACCCAACTTCGCTATTGACACAGAAGATGACGAAATCATCTACGTTAGTAAAAGTGAAATCAAACGCGATGCCGAAGCCCTAAAAAAATTAGGTATCGAGCTTGTCAATTTAAGCAAAAACGAACTGGAAAAAATCCCTCTTGATGAGGATCTTATTTATGCCATTGAACTTGCGCAGAAGATAAAAAAAGAAGGGTATCGTAGACAAATTCAATATATTGGCAAGCTTCTACGTAGCCGAGATATTGAACCTATTAGCCAAGCGCTTGATAAGCTCAAAAATCGCCACAATCAGCAAATTGCTTTATTTCACAAACTTGAAAAGCTACGCGATGACCTGATTGCAACTAGCGATGCTGAAACCATTATGGACTTATACCCAACAGCCGATCGCCAGCAACTGCGCACTTTAGCTCGTTTAGCTAAAAAAGAGCAAGAAGCAAATAAACCCGTCAAATCGGCAAAGCAAATTTTTCAATATTTAAAAGAATTGAGCGATACAAAATAATCTTTATAATGTGCGCTTATTGTTATTAACAAACACATATAAACTTAGATAGAGGATACAAAAATGGGACTTTTAAATGTACCAGCAGGTAAAGAATTACCAGATGATATTTACGTTGTGATTGAAATTCCAGCTAATGCTGATCCAATAAAATATGAAGTCGATAAAGATACCGGTGCTGTATTTGTTGACCGTTTTATGGCAACAGCAATGTTTTATCCATGTAACTATGGTTATATTAATCACACATTATCATTAGATGGTGATCCAGTTGATGTATTAGTCCCAACGCCATACCCGCTACAACCGGGCTCTGTTATTCGTTGTCGCCCAGTCGGGGTATTAAAAATGACTGACGAAGCAGGTCAAGATGCAAAACTGGTTGCAGTACCTCACAGCAAACTATCAAAAGAATATGATCATATTAAAGACGTCGATGATTTACCTGAATTACTCAAATCGCAAATCAAACACTTTTTTGAACAATACAAAGCATTAGAAAAAGGTAAATGGGTTAAAGTTGACGGTTGGGACAATGCTGAAGCTGCTCGTAAAGAAATTATTGAATCATTTGAACGAGCAAAAAACAAATAAAATTTAACGCCCGAAAAATAACCACCCAAAAAGCCATAAATATTATTTTATGGCTTTTTTTATTTTTTAAATTTATTAACTTTTCAAATTAGCTAAAGTTGTAACTACACAAATTTTGCTTTTTATCAATTAATATGTAATTTTCTAAAAAATTTGAGAAAAAACTTTACCATAGCTTAAAAAATTTGTGATTAACATCTTGCTTTTGATTATAATTTATGCGGTAATAGCACTGGGTAAACAACAAAGTACAAAATTATGAAAACGACTAACTTTAATAATGTAGATTTGAACGCATTATCATGGTTTTAAAGTTACATAATTAATGTAATGTTAAAGCCCACGCGAGCCAAAAAGGCTAATTATTAATTATTGTTAGGATGTTAGTAAATGAATAAGAAAACAGGTCAAGTAAAATGGTTTAATGAAAGTAAAGGTTTTGGTTTTATTACCCCTGCGGATGGAAGTAAAGATGTATTTGTTCATTTTTCTGCTATTTCAGGTGACGGTTTTAAAACCTTAGCTGAAGGACAACAAGTTGAATTTGCTATCCAAGATAGCCCACGTGGGCCGGCAGCAGCTGAAGTTGTTGTTATTTAATAAATTTAATTATAAAAACGCTCATTTGTAAAAATGGGCGTTTTTTTAGGGTCACATAATTTAATTTTATAAAGCCATAAAAAAAGCGACCCAAGGCCGCTCTTTTAAATCAACTAACTAAAATTTAGTTATTATTTAGCAACTACAGCAATTAAATCTAACACTTTGTTAGAATAGCCAGCTTCATTATCATACCAAGAAACAAGTTTAACGAAGTTATCACTTAATTGGATACCTGCTTTAGCATCAAATACAGATGTACAAACTTCACCTAAGAAATCGGTAGAAACAACGTCATCTTCAGTATAACCGAGAACGCCTTTCATTGGACCTTCAGCAGCTGCTTTGATTGCTTTACAGATATCTTCGTATTTAGCAGGTTTTGCTAAACGGGCTGTTAAATCAACAACAGAAACGTCTGGAGTAGGAACACGGAAAGCCATACCAGTTAATTTACCATTTAACTCAGGAATCACTTTACCTACCGCCTTAGCAGCACCCGTTGATGAAGGGATGATATTTTGAGCAGCACCACGGCCACCACGCCAATCTTTATGAGATGGACCATCAACCGTTTTTTGAGTTGCAGTTGTTGCGTGAACAGTTGTCATTAATGCTTCAACGATACCGAAGTTATCATTGATTACTTTAGCTAAAGGCGCTAAACAGTTAGTGGTACATGAAGCATTAGAAACGATATCTTGTCCCGCATAATCTTTATCGTTAACACCCATTACAAACATTGGTGTGCTATCTTTAGAAGGACCAGTTAAAACCACTTTTTTAGCACCCGCTTGGATGTGTTTACGAGCTGTTTCGTCAGTTAAGAATAAACCTGTTGCTTCAGCAACAACATCAACACCCACTTCATTCCATTTTAAGTTTGCAGGATCGCGCTCAGCTGTAACGCGGATTGTTTTACCATTGACAACTAATTTACCGTCTTTAACTTCAACTGTACCATCAAAACGACCATGAGTTGAATCATATTTAAGCATATAAGCCATATATTCAACATCTAATAAATCGTTGATAGCAACAATTTCAATATCTGAACGTTTTTGAGCAGCACGGAAAACAATACGACCAATACGGCCAAATCCATTAATACCTACTTTGATAGTCATAACAATTACCTTCTTTTTAGTGTTTTTAATGTTAAAAATCTTTCCTGTAAACTATCAAATTTTAAAGACTTATTCAAGAAGATTCCTAATAATTAAACACGAATTGATTAAATAGATGAGCCTAAGCGCAGATTAAATAAATTATCGCAAATAAAATCATTGTGTTATTTAACATAACCGCCATCATGATAAGCCTCACTACTATAGTCAAACATCATTCCAAAAAGTTTATATGTGTTATAGATTCAACCGAATAAAAAGTGAGCTAAAACATTTTGCTTTAAACATCCCTGAAAACTACCTTAAAACTAATAACCTCGCTCGGTTGCACGGCCTAAACACGTTAATAATTGTTGATGTTATAATAGGTTAAGATATCTTTTAGCCTTTCGGGTTGTTACCGTTAATTGAACGGATAAATCAGTGATAACTGCAATTGGACTGTCTTTTAAAATAGACAAATATTTTGTGCGGTTATAACGCATCGTTTGTGATTTATTTAAAACAAAGCATCGCCTCGCAAAACCTTCCTGTTTGGCGTGTTAACCTCTCTCAGTTGTTGGCACTTTCTGATGCCGGAATAGTTACTGTATTGACTTTTGGGTGTTGTGAAAATTGGGCTGTTTTTATATAAAAACAGCTTAGATATAATATTAATTATATTT
>NZ_LZGR01000069.1:0-1072 GCF_001690255.1 Gilliamella sp. App2-1 | reverse complement strand
GCAACGCCAGTATTGATATCTTGGATATCACCACCGGCCGCGGCGGTAGCTAGGCCAGTCGCGAGTTGGGTTAGGGCGCTGATTTGTTGTCTTTCTTCTTGGCTTAGGTCTTTGATGTCTTTATCGGGGTAAAGGATACCTGCAATAACTTCTGCACTGCGTTCACTTGCGGCAGCGCCTAAGCCACCCACTAGGGCAGAGTTGCCTTGCAGCTGCGCAACCACCCCGCCCAAGATGGCATGGCTGACCGTGTTGGCAATGTGGTCTGTTTCCCATTTGCCGGTTTCAGGGTTGTAATGCTCGGTTTGTTTTTTTATGGCACTGGCAATTTTTGGTGCCAGTGCCCCTGCAACCGCCCCTGTCATGTCGCCGCTGATGATGCCGTTAATCAGATTGACCGCCATGTCAATGCCTTGACGGGTGTCACTGCCCATCGCCGACATGCCTTGATTCATCGCTTCTTTGTAGGCGTCTTCGTAGATTTTTTGTTGCTGCTTGTCGGTTAAAAAGATGCCTTTTTTGTTGCTTTTAATTCGGTGTTATTGCCAATCTTGATGTTAAAGCTGCCTTTGCTATGATAAAAAATTAAATAAAATCAATACTTTTACTAACCGATTTTTTGTAAGTAAAAATCATAACTTAATGTGTTTTTTATGTTTTGAATCAAGGAATATATGACACAATGAGCAATACAGTAAACGGGATTTATTAACCATGGCGCATGAAAATAATAATGGCTAAAAAGTGGTGCTAAGCCAAAATTAGTAATTAAAAAATTAATTATAAAATTTAGTGACTGTATTAACTGTCACTTTTTACTGGTAAATATACAAAATTTAGGATAGGGATAGAATCATTTTTTATTTCCAAATATTTTCTTGGTTATCTAAATATTGTTTCCAATTAAAATATAACCGTTTTTCATTTTCCTCTTGAGTATGCTTAGAAGGATCATAATCATTAGATACAGGCATGTATCTCACGAAAGACTCTATTTCTTCAGGATAATCAAAATTTTCATAAATTTCTTCTACTTCACCTAATGGATCTTTAATGTCATTACGAATATTAT
>NZ_LZGR01000068.1:0-1531 GCF_001690255.1 Gilliamella sp. App2-1 | reverse complement strand
TAAGATAGATAACCATAATATCTTTGGACAAGTATCTATATAAATTGATATAAAATAGAATTAAGAGTACTAATAAATAATGGGAAAACTCAATGGCAGAACTAAAACAATATGAATTAATAAAAACAATAATTTACAAAGTTGATACCAAAGATGATTACGCAGAATATAAATTAGAAGTCTATAAAGGAAATAACGGATTTAAAGGAATTATTTATAGAAAAGATTGCTATAGAATGTTAGCTCGTTATGATGAAAATTTTATAAATATCGATAAAAATCTATTTACTCTAGATAATAATTTTAATCGTTGTTTAATTAATTATGATGAATTGGAAGAAAATATCATTAATAATTTTTATATTGAATTGGAGAAAATTGGAGGCCATCTCAATTAATTGTAATGGCTATTATTTCAAGTTAAATTGAATTCTGTTGGAAAGCGAAATAGGTTTAATTCTCGCCAAAAAATGGGCAAATGCCACTTCTATGATATAACTAACAATCCTAGGTAAACACATTGTGTGTCAAAAAATTGAGTGCAGAGTTTAAACAACAGGCAGTGGTTTGATATTGCTTTATCCACTTATCTAATGCGGATTTAGTGATGTCATACTCAGCAACAATATTCGTTCATTTTTTAGCATTTTGGTAGAGAATCACCATTTGTTTTTTTATTGGTAAGTAAAACGGCGTTTTTCTCTTTTTGAAATGTGATTTGTCATGGGTGATTTCTTTTGTTTATCGTAACAATGACCTGATAAAACGGGTACTAATTATGTAAATACCCCAAACTTAGTACAAGATTCAAGTAGAAAATCATACTGCTTGTCTTAGTGTTTTATACTCAATCGGCGTCATGTTATTTAATGCCTCATGCGGTCTTTCGGTGTTATAAATCGTTAACCATTCTTCGGTTATTCTCCTTGCTTGTGCTAAGTTGTTAAAAAGATATAAATCGAGTACTTCAGTACGATAGGTGCGATTAAATCGTTCAATGTACCCGTTTTGATATGGGCTACCGGGCTCTATATAATCAATGGCTATATCATGTGATTTAGCCCAGTTTATAAAGGTTTTTCCTGTAAATTCTGGTCCATTATCGACGCGTATTTTTAATAGATAGCCATGATATTCAGCCAGTTTATCTAAGTAACGGGTAACTCTCCCTGCCGGTAAGCTTACTGCAATATCAATACCTAACGCCTCACGATTAAAGTCATCAATGACATTGAATGTCCTAAAGCGACGTTGATTACAGCTACTGTCACTCATAAAATCCATTGACCAACATTCACCTTGTTTATTAGGAACCAATAGCCTTTCTGGGCTTCGTGGAGGAATACGTTTTTTACGCTTTACCCTGAGATTAAGCTTTAATTCACAATACACCCGATATACCCGTTTATGATTCCATTTATAGCCGAGCTTTCTGATACGATTAAAGCATTTAGGAAAGCCCCAGCGTAAATGCCGGTCTGTGATAGCATTCAATACCGAAACAATCACCGAATCATCCTGTAACTTAGGT
>NZ_LZGR01000067.1:0-1161 GCF_001690255.1 Gilliamella sp. App2-1 | reverse complement strand
TTTCGGTATTGAATGCTATCACAGACCGGCATTTACGCTGGGGCTTTCCTAAATGCTTTAATCGTATCAGAAAGCTCGGCTATAAATGGAATCATAAACGGGTATATCGGGTGTATTGTGAATTAAAGCTTAATCTCAGGGTAAAGCGTAAAAAACGTATTCCTCCACGAAGCCCAGAAAGGCTATTGGTTCCTAATAAACAAGGTGAATGTTGGTCAATGGATTTTATGAGTGATAGTAGCTGTAATCAACGTCGCTTTAGGACATTCAATGTCATCGATGACTTTAATCGTGAGGCGTTAGGTATTGATATTGCAGTAAGCTTACCGGCAGTGAGAGTTACCCGTTACTTAGATAAACTGGCTGAATATCATGGCTATCCATTAAAAATACGCGTCGATAATGGACCAGAATTTACAGGAAAAACCTTTATAAACTGGGCTAAATCACATGATATAGCCATTGATTATATCCAGCCCGGTAGCCCTTATCAAAATGGCTATATTGAACGATTTAATCGCACCTATCGTACTGAAGTACTCGATTTATATCTTTTTAACAACTTAGCACAAGCAAGGAGAATAACCGAAGAATGGTTAACGATTTATAACACCGAAAGACCGCATGAGGCATTAAATAACATGACGCCGATTGAGTATAAAACACTAAAACAAACAGCATGATTTTCTACTTGAATCTTGTACTAAGTTTGGGGTATTTACAAGAAAAAATTGAACGTAACAAAATTTCTTCAATACATTTAGATATAAGAAATAATCTTTTTCATGGGGATGGGACAATTAATGGAGAACAATACCCATTGATTTTAAAAAAGAAAGTATCTCTTATAAAGAGATTATATCAAGTATAAAGGTAGAGGCTATTAATGACAATGATTACGAATTAGTGATTGTTGTAAATCAAAATGAACAAAGATTACGTTTTTTTCTTTAGAAGATAAAATAAATATTATTTTTGAAGATTTAAATTTCGATTCTTACCCTGATATTAGAGTTTCTGAAAATTATGGCGATGTTAATATAAGTTACTCTTATTTCCTCTATGATCCAAAAACATCCATTTACCGTTATTCTAAACAATTATTTAATAATATTATTAACCCAAAGGGGTTATATCAAAATAAAGTATTAATAGGTCAAT
>NZ_LZGR01000066.1:0-1740 GCF_001690255.1 Gilliamella sp. App2-1 | reverse complement strand
CCTTGACCGTCAATCCTATGGGCTTTAAATTCCGCTTCTTGATCTGATTTATATTCGCCATCATCGATATTGGCTGATTTATAAAAGACCATAAAACTATTAATCCAACCCCAAACAAATGTGCTCCCTGCGCCGGCTCGAATGGGATCTAACATGATATGATCAATCACTTGATGCGTTCCCGGTTGGCACACCATTAATACGGTCGAGGTTAAGGCATTACGCGACATATTATGGATAATAACACCATGCAAATCATCCCAATCATACTCTTTTATACGGCGTTTTTTCGGTTGTAAAAATACCGCAGGATGCCGTAAAAACTTAAAGTTAAAAAAGTCACTTTCGTTGACATAGACTTTACCCGTTTTACGGTTAAATATAATGGGACTACCACGACGGGAAAATAGATAATGATACACTTGGGGAATAACATAATACATAGCGAGACAACAGATAATAAAACCCAAAATTACTACTATATCAATAAATTCTATTTTAGAGCTATCATGGTGTACCAACAACCAAAGACATCCAATGATAGCTCCACTCCCACAAATAATAGCAACAAAATAAAGGCAAGCATAAAAAATCTGATCATTGAGATCCTGACGAATAAAGGCACAGTAGTTATTATTGGCATAGCTTAAGCGACGATCATGCAGGGGCACACTATAAGGGCCTTTATCTAGATCGCCAAACCAACCAAAAATTTGTGGGCGGTATTTTGATGGCATGATGACTCTCCTTTTTATTTATTCATCGTGAAATGGGTTACTGCTGCGATTTATGATAAGTGGGATTTCGTCATTATCTTAGCTATTCCGTTATATTGTGCCGTTGTTTAATTTCAGCTAACTCTTCTAATGATGTGGCATTAAACGCTTCAATCATCCATTCTGGCCAGCCTTGACCGTCAATCCTATGGGCTTTAAATTCCGCTTCTTGATCTGATTTATATTCGCCATCATCGATATTGGCTGATTTATAAAAGACCATAAAACTATTAATCCAACCCCAAACAAATGTGCTCCCTGCGCCGGCTCGAATGGGATCTAACATGATATGATCAATCACTTGATGCGTTCCCGGTTGGCACACCATTAATACGGTCGAGGTTAAGGCATTACGCGACATATTATGGATAATAACACCATGCAAATCATCCCAATCATACTCTTTTATACGGCGTTTTTTCGGTTGTAAAAATACCGCAGGATGCCGTAAAAACTTAAAGTTAAAAAAGTCACTTTCGTTGACATAGACTTTACCCGTTTTACGGTTAAATATAATGGGACTACCACGACGGGAAAATAGATAATGATACACTTGGGGAATAACATAATACATAGCGAGACAACAGATAATAAAACCCAAAATTACTACTATATCAATAAATTCTATTTTAGAGCTATCATGGTGTACCAACAACCAAAGACATCCAATGATAGCTCCACTCCCACAAATAATAGCAACAAAATAAAGGCAAGCATAAAAAATCTGATCATTGAGATCCTGACGAATAAAGGCACAGTAGTTATTATTGGCATAGCTTAAGCGACGATCATGCAGGGGCACACTATAAGGGCCTTTATCTAGATCGCCAAACCAACCAAAAATTTGTGGGCGGTATTTTGATGGCATGATGACTCTCCTTTTTATTTATTCATCGTGAAATGGGTTACTGCTGCGATTTATGATAAGTGGGATTTCGTCATTATCTTAGCTATTCCGTTATAT